>CBDUNQ010000102.1:0-7135 GCA_965368625.1 uncultured Gammaproteobacteria bacterium | reverse complement strand
AGGTCCTTGAGGGAGAGCTGGCAATCCACCGACATGCGGATAAATCCACGTTTTTCGTCATAGTCACGGTTTTCGTTGATCATCAAAGGCCCCTTCCGTTGTCAGTAGCCTAGTTATCACCCTCGCCCGATGAACGCAAGGCTTACCCGCATCGCCCGCATTGGTTAGACTTGCCGCCGATGCCCACCGAGTCGAAACATGCCGCCCACACCCCCATGATGCAGCAATACCTGCGCATCAAGGCTGAGCATCCTGATATCCTGCTGTTTTACCGCATGGGCGATTTCTACGAATTGTTCTTTGAAGATGCCCGCCAGGCTGCCCAGCTACTGGATATCACCCTCACGGCCCGCGGCCAGTCCGCCGGCCAACCCATCCCCATGTGCGGTGTACCGGTCCATGCCGCCGAGCAATATCTGGCACGCCTGGTCAAACGTGGAGTATCGGTGGCCATCTGCGAACAGATCGGAGACCCGGCTGCCAGCAAAGGCCCGGTGGAGCGCGCGGTAGTACGCATTGTCACCCCCGGCACCCTCACCGACGAAGCCCTGCTCAACGAACAACAGGAAACTCTGTTGGCAGCCATCCACATGGTGCAGGAAAACATGGGCCTGGCCACATTGGATCTGGCCGCGGGACGCTTTTCTGTACAAGAGCTCAGCGGTATGGAAGCCCTGCTCAGCGAACTGGAACGCCTGCGTCCCGCCGAAGTATTGCTGCCGGAAGACCAGCAACTACCTGGGGAATGGGGCCGCCATAAAGGCGTACGGCACCTGGCGCCCTGGCATTTCGATGAAGAAACGGCACGGCGCGAATTGTGCGCCCAGTTCGGCACACAGGACCTTTCCGGATTTGGCTGTGAAGACCTGTCTCTGGCCGTGGGGGCCGCCGGCAGCCTGCTGCAATATGTAAAGGACACGCAACGTTCTTCCCTGCCTCATTTGCGCAGCCTGCGTGTCGAGCGCCGTGAAGAAGCCATCCAGATCGATGCCGCGACCCGCCGTAACCTGGAACTGGAACACACCCTTTCCGGCCAGACCGAACACACCCTCATGGGCGTCATGGACCGGACGGTGACCGCCATGGGGGGCCGTTTATTGCGTCGCTGGCTGCATCGCCCCCTGCGCGATCAGGCGTCACTGCAACAACGGCACCAGTGCATCAGCCGCCTGCTGGATAATCAACTCTACGAAGATCTGCGCCAGCAACTGCGTGGCATCGCCGACCTGGAGCGTATCCTCACCCGCATTGCCCTGAAGTCGGCCCGTCCCCGTGACCTCAGTGGTTTACGCGACAGCCTCGACCGTCTACCGGATCTGCAAAGTCAGTTACACGCCCTGGATGACCCCATGCTTTCCTGCCTGCGTGGGCGTATCGGTGAACACCCTGACGTCTTTCACCTGCTCGACTCTGCGCTGCTGGAATCGCCCCCCGTCCTGCTGCGCGATGGCGGTGTGATCGCCCCCGGCTATGATGCGGAACTGGATGAATTGCGCGACCTCAGTGAACACGGTGACCAGTTTTTACTGGATATGGAAACCCGCGAGCGCCAACGCACGGGCATTGCCACGCTGAAAATCAGTTACAACCGGGTGCATGGCTATTATATCGAGGTGAGTCGCGCCCAGTCCGACAAGGTTCCCCTTGACTATCAGCGCCGCCAGACGCTCAAGGGTGCGGAGCGCTACATCACACCGGAACTGAAAGAACATGAAGACAAGGTACTCAGCGCCCGCAGCCGCAGCCTGGCGCGGGAAAAACAACTCTATGAGGAATTACTGGAACACCTTGCGGAATTCCACACGGCGTTGACGGCCTGTGCACAGAGCCTGGCAGAGCTGGATGTGCTCAGCACCTTTGCCGAGCGTGCCATTCATCTGGATTTAAGCGCTCCGCAACTGGTCACCACTCCTGGCCTGCATATACAGGGGGGGCGACACCCGGTGGTGGAACAGGTCTCCCCGGAACCTTTTGTGGCCAACGATACCCTGTTTACCGATGAGCGCCGCATGCTCATCATCACCGGCCCCAATATGGGTGGTAAATCCACCTATATGCGGCAAACCGCACTCATTGTATTACTGGCCTGTGCAGGTAGCTTTGTACCGGCACAGGCAGCCCGCATCGGCCCGGTGGATCGGATATTCACCCGTATCGGCGCCGCTGATGACCTCTCATCGGGACGTTCCACCTTCATGGTGGAAATGACGGAAACCGCCAACATCCTCCACAACGCCACCGAGCAGAGCCTGGTGCTGATGGATGAAATCGGTCGCGGCACCAGCACCTATGATGGCTTGTCCCTGGCCTGGGCCGTCGCCGTGGACCTGGCGGTGCGTATTCGCGCCTTCACTCTGTTTGCCACTCATTATTTCGAGCTCACCCAATTACCGGACTATCACGCCGATATGGCGAACCTGCACCTGGATGCCATTGAACATGGAGAGCGCATCGTGTTTCTCCATACCGTCAAGGAAGGCCCGGCCGACCGCAGTTATGGCCTGCATGTGGCAGCGTTGGCCGGGGTACCCGAAACGGTACTGCAACAGGCACGCAGCCGTTTGCAGATCCTGGAGCAGCAGCCCCAGGCAATACCCGGTGAATCCGGCGAACAACAGCAGATCGATCTGTTCCAAGCCCCTCAGGAACACCCCATTTGCGAAGCCCTGGAAGGGATCGACCCGGACCAGCTGACCCCGCGGCAAGCCCTGGATATTCTTTATAAATTGAAAGAGCTGGCCGGATCCCACTAACCGGCCACGACCCGCGCGCCAAAATACCGCCACTTTTTCCAGGCAGCATCGCGCTCCCCAACAACGAAAACAAAATTCCATCCCTATTTTCAAATAGTTACAAAGCCAATTGCGGATGGCACTCAAATTGCATTTTTTTCAGGGGCCACGGATTGTCGCCACCGTACCGGTGGGCGGATTCGGCCGTAACAGGTCCCGCGACCGACAAGCCTGGCCCGCAGCGAGCCATAGCATTTACAACAACCGCATCACACATTGCGTGAAACTAGGCAAGGAATGACATGCGAATAGAAAATATCTCCCTGAAAGCGGTAACCATCGGCATTCTCCTCAGCCTTGGTTTACTTTCTGTCTGCCTGTCCTATTTCAGCGGCAGCCAATTCCGCAATGCCGCCCTTGATGCCCAGGAAAAGACACTCTCCCGGGTAGTGCGAGTGGCGGCTAATAACCAGCTTTCAGAATTGCAGATGGAGGCCACTGCCCTGGGTCTGGAAATACAGTCCTACCTGCTGGATGACCTGACCCGCAGGTTCATGGTTGACCCCGGCAATACAGAACTCAAACAACAGATCAATCTGCAATTCAAGGATGTATTCGCATTGCAGGAAAACGATGAAATCCCCCTGGGCCTGGTCAAGCTGCGACTGTATAACACCCAGTTCAGCCCCATGCTCGAGAGTACACAAGGCCAAAATGACTTGCCTCAGGGCCTCCCTCCTTTCCTACAGGAACTCGCTGAAAAGCGTGACGAAAAAAATATCGCACAACCCATGGGCGGTATCTGGATTACCCCTTCAGGGCCACGCTACTCGGCACTGGTAAGCGTCGGAAGCCCGCTGCCCCATGCCTGGTTGGAGTTGGTGGTCGATCCCATTGTGAGTTTGCACCTGATAGAGAATACCGTGCGGGTACCCCTGCTTATTGCTGCTGCCGATGGTACCGAACTGCATCGCTCTGATACCTGGTATGAAGGCGACCACACCACCTTGCCAGTGAAACTCAACATCGATGCCGCCAGCGGTGCCGAAGCACTGAAGATCGTTGCGCTTGAAGACATAACCGATCTGTTGGCGGTAACCAAAAGAACCCAGTGGACTTCCACGCTGGCCTTTGCAGGTATTTCCCTGATCGGCCTGCTCATTGCCGTATTCGTACTCAACCGTTTTATTTTTTCCCCCATAGAGAAACTGACAGGAGACATGGGAAAGTTTGCCGCCGGGGACTATGCCAATGCCTTTGATACCCACGCATTGAAAGAATTGCATACCCTGGCTAGCGGCTTTAACACCATGGCAAAAACGGTTCATGACACCATTGATCGCACCCGCCAGGAAGGACAGGATATTGAAGGCAAGGTGGAGCTTATCGAAGATGTAGTTGAAATGGCTTCCAAGGGTGACCTCACCGGCCAGTTAATGGTCTATCGCGATAATGACGTGATTTCCGAACTGGCCAATGGCGTACAGAAAATGCTGGACAACCTCAAATCACTGGTTTCCAGCATTCAGCAATCCGGCATTCAGGTGACATCTTCCGCAACGGAAATTGCCGCCACCTCGAAACAGCAGGAAGCCACTGCCACCGAGCAAGCCGCCACCACCAATGAAATCAAGGCCACGGTGACGGAAATTTCCGCCACTTCAAAAGAACTGGTCACCACCATGAATGAAGTGACGGATGTCGCCTGGAAAACTTCCGAAAGTGCCAATCGAGGGCGGCGTTCTCTGGAGCGCATGGAGAAGACCATGCATCACATGATGGAAGCCACTTCTTCCATCAGCTCAAAACTGGCTGTACTCAGCGAAAAGGCGGGGAATATCAACACCGTGGTCACCACCATTACCAAAGTGGCAGATCAGACCAACCTGCTGTCACTGAATGCAGCCATAGAGGCTGAAAAAGCTGGCGAATATGGTGTGGGCTTTGCGGTGGTGGCAACCGAAATCCGCCGCCTGGCAGACCAGACCGCGGTTGCCACCTGGGACATTGAACAGATGGTCAAGGAAATGCAGTCAGCGGTTTCCGCTGGTGTCATGGGCATGGAAAAATTTTCTGAAGAAGTCCGCCAGGGCGTAAGCGATGTAGGTGAAGTGGGTGGCCAGCTGACCGAGATCATTGAGCAGGTCGAAGCATTGATACCCCGCTTCGAGGAAGTTCACGAGGGTATGCAGGCACAATCCCAGGCGGGACAGCAAATCCGCGACTCCATGGTACAGCTCAGTGAATCCGCCACGCAGACGGCAGATTCACTGCGCCAATCCAACGGTGCCATACAACAGTTGAATGATGCTGCACGCGGCCTGCAGGATGCCGCCTCGTACTTCAAAGTAGGCGATTGAGCATCGATATGCTGTTACTGGTATTTCACCTCGGCTCACAACGCTATGCCCTGGATGCACATTGCATCGTGGAAGTCGCCCCCATGGTGGAGCTGGAAAAAATTGCCAGAGCTCCGAAAACAATAGCTGGCATGTTTAGTTATCGAGGAAAACTGATTCCAGTAGTGGACATGCGTCAGCTGGTACAAGAGCACCCCAGCAATGAAAACATGACCACCAGAATCATACTGGTTCAATACCCGATGAACAGCCAGGAATCACGCATTCTTGGGCTGCTTGGGGAACAGATTACCGAAACATTGAAAGTATCACGGGATGTATTCGAGAACACCGGCATCACTATTGAAGAGACCCCCTTCCTGAAACAAATCATTCGCGACTCACAAGGCATGATCCATTACGTGGATTTACAGTATCTACTACCCGAAACCATGAGTGAACTCTTGTTTCACAAGGCGGCAAGCTGATGTCTATGACACAGATTGAAGCGCTGTTGAAAGAACATATGGGCCTTGATTCCCATACCGTAGGTACCAGCATGATCGAACGTGCCGTGCAACAGCGGATGAAAATCGAAGGCCATGATGAAATAGCCGACTATTGTCATAAATTGCTGCAATCCGGTGATGAACTACATGCCCTGATTGAGGCTGTGATCATCCCTGAAACCTGGTTCTTCCGTGACATGCGCCCTTTTCTGGCCTTACGCCGCTATTTAGCCGAAGAATGGTTGCCGGCGAATATCGGTAACAAACTGCGCATACTCAGCATCCCCTGCTCCACAGGAGAAGAACCCTACTCCATTGCCATGACCATGGAGGAACTGCAGATACCGGCCAGCACCAGTCAGATCGATGCCGTGGACATCAGCACAGAAAACCTGAACAAGGCCAGGCGCGCACAATATCGCCGAAACTCTTTCCGTGGTGATGACCTGAGCTATCGCGATCGGCATTTCATCGATGAAGGCGACCATTATCTTCTTAAGGATAAGATTCAGCAACGAGTACAATTCAGCAATGCCAATATGTTGAGCCCGGGTTTTTTAATGGGACAGGAAGCATACGATGTAATATTTTGCCGGAATTTATTGATCTATTTCGATCGTCCTACACAGGAACGCGCCCTTTCCGTATTACGCCGCCTGCTCAAAGCGAAAGGCATCCTATTTATCGGTCATGCAGAGGCGGGACTATTTTTGAGCAGCTGGCATGCGTCAAAGCGCTACCCCAGCGCTTTCGCATTCCGTATTTTCGACGATAAACCGGCAACCGAAAGCGAAATCGGGCACATTGCCGTACAACCACGGAATCACAGGCGAAGACAAAAAAAACCGGCGTCTGCCGCCCCTATTGGAAAAAGAATCCCGGAAGACAGGAATGGCAACGTCTGCATCATCAGTGACAGCAACCAAAAACAGGAAGATGAATCGAAGAATGATCCTCTGCAAAAGGCACTGCAGCTTGCTGACGGCGGCCATTTGGCAGAAGCCGCCGCTACCTGCGAACGCTTGATTCATACGGAGGGACCCAGCGCCCAGGCCTACTACTTACTGGGTGTCATTCGGGAAGCGGCGGGCGATTCGACACAGGCTGAAACCTTCTGGCGGAAAGCGCTGTACCTGGAACCCAAACATCTGGAGGCATTGACCCATCTATCACTGCTACTCGAGCGTCGCGGTGAAAAACAGGAGGCACAGCGCATGCGACAACGCGTTGAGCGGGCCGATTCACAACGGATCAATAAAGCGTAATTTCACTGGAAACCATGGCAAGCGAAACAGACACACTAACACTGGATGACTGCTGGAACCGGATTGGGGTTTCTTCTCCCAATGGCGCTAGCTGCCCACAGTTGAAAGAGGTTACCCACTGCCGTAACTGTCATGTGTATTCTGCTGCTGGAAGACGCATTCTTGATCGCAAATCCCCGCCCGGCTATCGACAGGAATGGACCCGCATCTATGCGAAAGAAAAACGAATGGCGGATAAATACCGGCAATCAACGGTATTGTTTCGCCTGGGTGATGATTGGCTTGGACTT
>CBDUNQ010000101.1:0-7151 GCA_965368625.1 uncultured Gammaproteobacteria bacterium | reverse complement strand
GTCAATCTTGTTGTACACAAGTAGCTGGGGCACCGTATCCGCTTCAATTTCGGCAAGCACTTCATCCACTTGCTCTATTCGGGTCTGCCGCTCTTCGTCATGGGCATCCACCACATGCAAGAGCAACTGGGCCTCACAGGTTTCTTCCAGGGTGGAGCGGAATGCCGCCACCAGATCATGGGGCAGGTCACGGACAAAACCCACCGTATCCGCCAACACCACCGGCCCCAGCCCTGGCAATTCAATACGCCGCAAGGTGGGATCCAGGGTAGCAAACAGCTGATCGGCTGCATACACTTCAGCATCACATATCGTATTGAATAAAGTGGATTTTCCCGCATTGGTATAGCCCACCAGGGAAATACCGGGCATTTCCGCGCGGGCGCGGGCGCGACGTCCCTGGGCACGCTGTTTGCGCACTTTCTCCAGCCGCTTGTGGATCATTTTGATACGCGCGGCCAGTAATCGCCGGTCGGTTTCCAGCTGGGTTTCACCAGGCCCACGAAGCCCGATGCCACCCTTTTGCCGCTCCAGATGGGACCAGCCACGGACCAGTCGGGTGGACATATGCTGAAGTTGCGCCAGCTCTACCTGCAGTTTACCTTCAAAGGAACGCGCCCGCTGGGCAAAGATATCCAGGATGAGACCGGTGCGGTCCAGGACACGACAGGAAAACACCCGTTCCAGATTTCGCTCCTGACTGGGGGATAGGCGGTGATTGAAAATCACCACGTCCGCCTTTTCCGCCAGCACTGCCTGGTGAACTTCCTCCGCCTTGCCGCTGCCCACATAGAGCTTGGCGTCCGGTGTGTGGCGACTGGCCGTCAGGGTGGCAACGGGGGTCGCTCCGGCGGACACCACCAGCTCGGTGAATTCCTGCAAGGCATCGTCACTGGCCTCGCCGGGAAAATCCACATGCACCAGTATCGCACGCTCACCACTGCGAGGGCGTTCAAACAATCGGAATCACCCTTACAGGGTAGCCATCATGGTTGGTCTCAGGAATTACCCGGCTCCGGACCACTGTTATCACTGTCATTTCCACCACTGGTATCAATACGCACATTGCGGGCGGGCACTACAGTGGAGATGGCATGTTTGTACACCATCTGGCTCACTGTGTTCTTGAGTAGCACCACAAACTGATCGAAAGATTCTATTTGTCCCTGAAGTTTAATCCCGTTAACCAGATAAATGGAAACCGGCACGCGTTCTTTTCTCAGCGCGTTCAAAAAGGGTTCTTGTAGTGACTGGCCACGGGCCATTTCTGTTCTCCTTCTTCTCGTTACATGCACCAAACTTGCGCTCTCCTAAGAATCTTCTGATTAAAAGTTTCGTGTAATTCTCGCAGTCCATCGCGTACTCGCTTTTCCCGGAAAATCTCGAGGCGTTAAAAATTGTAGCACAGTCATGACTCTGGAACAGACTCCTCTATTCCATCCTGCCACCACCTGGCAATCCGCTGTGACAGATCCTGACGTCCGGGATCCACCCACTGCAAGCGGGGTTCACTGCGCAGCCAGGTCAGTTGCCGCTTGGCATACTGGCGCGTCGCGGCAATACCCTTTTCCACCATTTCCCCGTGACTGCACTCGCCTGCCAGGTACGACCAGACTTGACGATAGCCCACGGCACGAATGGCAGGCAATCCGGGGTGCAGATCCTCACGCCGAAACAGCGCCTCCACTTCCTCCACCAGGCCCTGGGTCAGCATCTGTTGGAAGCGCCTGGCAATCCGTTCATGCAGTACGGACCGCTGTGGCGGCATCAGTCCGAGGTTGATAAAACGGTAGTGGCTTTCCTGTCCTCTACCCTCTGTAAACCAGTCACTTAACGAGCGGCCGGTAAGTCGGTATACCTCCAGTGCCCGGCTGATACGCTGAGGATCGTTGGGATGTATGCGCTGTGCAGAACCCGGGTCCACCCGGGCCAATTCGGCATGCAGTGTTGCCCATCCCTGTGCGGCCGCCTGTGCTTCCAGTTGCGCCCGTATTCCATAATCCGCTGCCGGAAGGTCTGAGAGACCCTGCTGCAAAGCGCGAAAGTACAGCATGGTGCCACCCACAAGCAAGGGCTGGTGACCTCTGGAAAAAATTTCCTCAATAAGATCAATAGCCTGATTACGGAATTCCGCGGCGGAATAAGATTGGGACGGGTCCAGGATATCGATCAGGTGATGCGGCGCCTGTGCCAGTACAGCCGGCTCGGGCTTGGCGGTTCCGATATCCATGCCCCGGTAAATCATGGCAGAATCCACACTGATGATTTCAAAGGGGATTTTCTCCACCAATTCCACCGCCAGACCGGTCTTTCCCGCAGCCGTGGGCCCCATGAGACACAGTACCCTGGGACGCTCGTCACTGATCACATCATCGCCCGCGTAAAAATAATTTATCCAGCTCGTCCAGACCAATCTGTACCCAGGTGGGACGACCATGATTGCACTGGCCGCTGCGCTCGGTATGCTCCATTTCCCGCAGCAGGGCATTCATTTCAGCCTGGCTCAACTGCCGATTGGCGCGCACGGATCCATGACAGGCCATGGTGGACAACACTTCATTCATGGCTTCCTGCAAGCGCTGGCTATCCCCCTCACCCTCCAAATCCGCCAGCACATCGCGTACCAGTGCCACCGGGTCGCCCTTGCTCAACAGACTGGGTACCTGTCGAATCACCAGGGTTTCCGGACCAAGCCGGTCCAACTGGAAACCAAGGGTCTGAAACCAGGTAGCGAACTCTTCCGCCCGGTCCGCCTCGCGACGACTGACGCATAGGCTTTCCGGCACCAGCAACGGTTGTGAACGGATGCCCTGTCCGCCATAAGCCGTCTTCAAGTGTTCATACGTGATGCGTTCATGGGCCGCATGCATATCCACCAATACCAGACCCCGGGCATTCTGCGCCAGGATATAAATGCCGTGTAACTGTGCCAGCGCATATCCCAGGGGAGGTATTTGGGAATCGTCCTGATCCGGGATAGCAGACGGGGTGGGGCTGACCTCCCCCCGGTCTGTTGCGCTGGGGTGCAGGGCCGCATAGCGCTGTATCTGCTCACGGACGGGTAACGGCATGGGACGTTGCACGGGAGCCGACCGGGAAGGAGCCATCTGCACCTGCAGGCGGTCCACCGGTCGCATGGGTTGGGGTGCCGGCTGATCTTCACCGGGGCGCACATCGGCCAACACCTGATGCAGGGAGCGAAACAGAAAGTCATGCACCAGCCGGCTATCACGGAACCGCACTTCATGCTTGGTAGGGTGCGCATTCACATCGACGCCGGCAGGATCCAGTGAAAAATACAGCACAAAAGCCGGATGACGTCCGTGGTACAGCACATCCTGGTAGGCCTGGCGCACGGCATGGGCAATCAATTTATCCCGCACCATACGGCCATTGACAAAAAAATACTGCAAATCCGCCTGGCTGCGGGAAAAGGTGGGCAGGCCGATCCAGCCGTTTATTTTAATCCCAGCCCCTTCATGGTCGATATACAGCGCCTGTTCCATGAAAGACTTCCCGCAAAGCTCGGCGATCCGTCGCTCCTGTTGCGTCCTATCCGAGGCCGCGGGCAAGTGATAAACCGGCTTCTGATTACGCCGCAGACGCAATTCCACGGAAAAGCGGCTTAAGGCAATCCGCCGCACCACATCTTCAATATGCTTGAATTCGGTATTTTCCGTGCGCAGGAATTTTCGTCGTGCGGGAGTGTTATAAAACAATTCACGTACTTCTATGGTGGTACCAACCCCATGGGACACCGGCTCGGGATCAGGACATTGCTCACTGCCATCACTTTGCACACCCCAGCCGGTATCCTGCCCGGCGGTCCGCGATTGCAGCCGCAGGCGGGAAACGGAAGCGATACTGGGCAGGGCTTCCCCGCGAAACCCCAGACTGGCGATGCACTCGAGCTCTTCCAATGTGGAAAGTTTGCTGGTGGCGTGGCGCGACAGTGCCAATGACAATTCATCGCGCGGAATTCCGATACCGGTGTCGCGAATGCGGATCAGGCGCCGCCCGCCATCCTCTACATCAATCTCGATACGCCCGGCACCGGCATCCAGACTGTTTTCCAATAACTCTTTCACCACCGACGCCGGGCGTTCCACCACTTCACCCGCAGCAATCTGGTTAATCAATTGTGGAGGCAGAGGTCGAATGGGCATGAATGTGGTTCAACTGGCAGCGAAAGTCAGGCTGCCATGATACCGACAAGCAGGCCACGGCGCCTAGCGTCAAACGCAAATGAACCCCATCCAGGTATCAGCTTCCCTCGGGGATATTGAGGGTTTTTCCGATATACAGGGTATCGCCACGCAGATTATTGGATATACGCAGCCGCTCAATGTCTACCCCGTAGCGGCGCGCAATATGCCCCAGGGTATCGCCCGAGCGCACCACATGAGTTCGTGAGCCACGTTCCGCCATCAGCGTCCCCGGCGGTGGATTGCTGGTAAAGTAAGCCCGGATTCCCTTTAAAATCGCATGTGCCAATTGCTGTTGATGCCGGGTATCCCGCAACTTGCGCTCTTCTGCCGGATTGGAAATGAATGCCGTTTCAACCAGGATCGATGGAATATCCGGTGATTTGAGAACCGCAAAGGCAGCATGTTGTACATTGCGCTTGTGTACATCACCCACCTGCTTCAATCCGGTCAGCACACTATCGGCCACATCCATGCTGGCCTCGATGGTCGCAGTCTGCGACAGATCCAGCAGCACCTCGGCCAATAGATCATCCTTGTCATCCAGGCTTACACCACCCACCAGATCCGCGGCATTTTCACGGGCCGCCACCCAGCGGGCCATTTCCGAGGAAGCCCCCCGCTTGGATAGCACGTATACGGAAGATCCGCGCACCCCGGCATCCTTGAAGGCATCAGCATGGATGGAAACGAAAAGGTCCGCTTTGTGCTGGCGCGCCTTATGGATTCGCTGGCGCAATCCCACGTAGTAATCACCATCACGAATGAGCACTGCCTTCATACCCGGTTGCTGATTCACCAGACTGGCGAGGCGCCGGGCAATGGACAGCACCACATCCTTTTCGCGCGTACCTTTCCTGCCCTGGGCGCCCGGGTCTTCGCCGCCGTGACCGGCATCAATGGCGATCACCAGATCCCGTAGCTGTGCCGGAACGGATTTTACCGCCTTGGGTTGGGTTTTTCGGGTATCCGCTACGGATGTGGTTTTTCCCGGCTCCAGATCAATGACCAGGCGATAACCATACTGTTCATTGGGCTTGAGCAGGAAGCTCTTGGCACGCACTGCCTGCGCCAGATCCAGCACAATGCGTAAATCCTTCTGTTTCTGTTTTCCGGTCCGCAAGCCCCGCACCAAACCGCTTTCCTGTGAGGGAACCTTGAAGCCCCTCGACGTCACCGCATTTTCCAGGTCGATCACCAGCCGTTCCGGGTTGTGCAGGCGAAATAACGAATGGGTCGTATCACGATTGATGTCAAATACCACACGGGTATGATCCGGGGCCGCCCAGAGACGCACCCCTTGCACCTCCGTACCGGCATGCACCCTACCACTGGCCACCAGTATCCAGACACTACAGAAGAGTAAAAAGAATCGCACCATGCCTCCCCACGTATTCAACAACGGGATCCGGGTTAATGACCATTGAGACACAGTGTAGATGAAAATGCAAGAATTGTCTTTATGTTCACGAGGATAGCGTGACAACTTAATCTGATATACAGACCAGGGAACTGAGCCCCCCGCGGACAGATACAACCGCTATTCAGCCACCGGCAGCCGCGCTGTCACCTGCGCCAGACCTTGCAGGTGACTCATCCATTGCTCCAGTACCCGCTGACCCAGGACGCTCTGCGCCTCGGCCCGCAAGAGCCTTCCGGTTTCCTGATAGTCAATCTGCAGATGCAGGTCAGCCTTTGGAAGACTGCCCAGCCCCCGCTCCGGCCACTCCACCAGGCAAAGATTGCCGGGTGCAAACATTTCCCGGGTCCCCACCCATTCCAATTCTTCGGCATCGGCCAAGCGGTACAGGTCCAAGTGATAAATGGCACGCTCCGCCAACGAATAGGGCTCCACCAGGGTATAGGTGGGACTCTTCACTGCCCCGGTATGGCCCATACCCTGCAGCAGGCCACGCACCAGGGTGGTCTTGCCGGCACCAAGATCCCCTTCCAGGTAGATCCAGCCACCCTGATCACAGGCGCGCCCCAGAGCGCTCCCCACAGCTTCCATCGCGGTTTCCCCCGATACCAGCCACTGCGCCTTCAGCATCGATTCACCTCTTGTCGCAAGTGGGGCATCAGGTCACTGGCCAGCATACCCCGCTCCCCTTCACGGGCACTGCGATCCGCTGCCGCCGCATGTACACACACACCCGCCCGGGCGGCGGCCGCTACTTCCATGCCTTGGGCAATGAAAGCGGCGATAACCCCGGTAAGAACATCTCCCATACCGCCACTGGCCATACCCGGATTGCCAAGACCGCATACCGAAACCTCCTTATTCGGACTGGCGATCAGACTACCGGTCCCCTTGAGCACCACGGTGGCGCCAAAGCGCTCGGCCAATGCACGCACCGCTGATAAGCGATCCTGCTCGATATCCCGAGTGGAAATCCCCAGTAAACGCCCGGCCTCGCCGGGATGAGGGGTCAATATCCAATGCCTGCGCTGCAAGGGATTCTGCGCCAGTAGATTCAAGCCATCCGCATCCACCACCAGGGGAAGATCCACTTCCACCAATGCCGCAAACAGGGATTGCGCCCAGACGTCCTGCCCCAGACCAGGCCCCAGGGCCACCACGGATGCGCGCGACAATAAGGCGGCCAGCTCCACACCTTCACGCACTGCATGACACATGATTTCACTGCGGGAAAGCGGCAGAAGTGCCGCATGATCGGGATGAGTGGCCACCGTCACCAGGCCCGCACCGCAACGCAGGGCGGCCTCGGCTGCGAGCCGTGGGGCGCCCGGCATGCCGGGCGCCCCACCCACCACCAACACATGCCCACCCGTACCCTTGTGCGCGGTTCTTGCCCGGGGCTGGGCCAGCACGCCCAGGGGGGGCTGGCGCCACAGGTACGCACTGGGGCTGATTTCAGCCAACAGGGATACCGGCAGGGCCAAGTCCGCCAATACCAGCTCGCCCACATAGTCTGCCGCCATACC
>CBDUNQ010000100.1:0-7197 GCA_965368625.1 uncultured Gammaproteobacteria bacterium | reverse complement strand
AGGTGGTTGACGCTGTTCATGGAATCCTTCTTTGTCACGGGCCGGGGTTCGGTATCAGTGTACCACCATCTCCAAACAGGGCGCGATGGCTAGCGGCAAGGAAGCGGTTACAGTTCCACATTGCGCAGGCGTTGCGCCGCCTCTTCCGGGCTGATGGTGCTTACGTACAGTCCTGAGCCCAGTTCGAAACCCGTGGGAATACTGGTACGCGGACAGATTTCCAGGTGCCAATGGTAGCTGTCGTGGCAATTGGCAAAAGCCGGTGTATGGGGGAGGGAGTGCAGGAAAAAATTGTACTGGGCACCGCCGATGACGGCATCCAGGCGGGCCATGGTACGGCGCAGCACCCGGGCGAAATCCTCACAGTCTTCTTTGCTCAGACTGAGAAAGTCATGTCTATGTTCCAGCGGCAGTATGTGTACTTCCCATTCGTAACGACTGGCAAATGGCTTGATGGCGATGAATTTTTCTCCCCGCTCCACCACATACTGGCCCACATCGATGCGGCGCCGAACCTCGCCCGAACTGCGGTCATAGATTTTGGCTTCAAATGTGAGCGCTTCATCGATGAGGGAACAGAAGATGCACTGTCGGTGCTTTTCGTAATAGGCACGGGAATTGGTGACTTCGTTGTAGACGTTTTCCGGTACCACGGGCATGGCGATGACCTGGCTATGGGTATGGGGAATACTGGCGCCTGCGGCGGGGCCGAAGTTTTTGAATACCAGCACATACTGAATGCGGGGATCCGCTGCATAGAGGGCTTCCATGCGTTCCCGGTAGGCACAGAGGAGTGTATGCACATGCTCCTGTGACATTTCATGTAGGGCGATACCATGCTCACAGTGGTCCACCAGTACTTCATGGCGGCCATAGCCATCGATGGCCTGTTGTAGGCCGAATACCAGGTTGGATGCCGTACTGTCATCTCCCAGTACCGGAAACAGGTTTTCCACCGCACGAACCTGCCAGTTTTCTGCCTGGGGCCAGGTGGCGATGGTGGGTGGGGTCATGGATTCGTTACCGGTACAGAAAGGGCAGCGCTCAACATGCTTGCGAGTATCGCGAGGAGCCGGAGCCTCTTCTTTGCGCGGGCGCATGCCCCGCGCCGTGGACACGAGTACCGATTCACTGGGTACAATAGGATTGATGCGGATTTCTCGAATGGCTTGTGGCTTGTCAGTCATGGCTTGTTTTTATTCCGGCTGAAAACGAGGGGTAAGGATACTGCAGTGAGGAGGCCGGCGAACAGGCGTGCAGGTGGTTCCAGGGACTTAAGTTTTTTATAGGCCGCTAAAATCTTTACCCATTCCGTACCTGCACTGGGGCTGACGTGGAGGAAGACGGCATCCCGGTGTTTCTTTGATACTGACATCAAGGACTTACCCTTGATGCACTCCACTACAGGAAGGTCGTTCCGGGGGGGCGGCAGATTGCGCGGCAACGGAAGGGTGCAGGCATGGGCCGCAGTGGTACCGGCTGCCAGCAGGGTGGATCCGGGCATGCCTGTGTCCCGGGAAGTGGATTTTTTGAGCCGGTCCCGCGGCGCATCAGCGTGTTTTTACCTTGTTTCGCGGGGGGTGGCCAAGTACCATGCGCATTATTTTTGCGTTCTGGAGATCTTCATGTTCCACGGCAGTATGGTGGCCCTGGTTACGCCCATGGCGGAAGATGGCTCGGTTGATGAGGAAAGCCTGGAAGCGCTCATCCAGTTTCATGTGGACCAGGGAACCGATGCCATTGTGGCGGTGGGTACCACGGGCGAATCCGCCACGCTGGATGAAGAAGAGCACTGTTATGTGATGCGGCGGATTGTGGAGATGACGGCCGGCCGAATACCCGTGATTGCCGGCACCGGTGCCAATTCCACCCGTGAAGCCATTGATCTGACCCGCTGTGCCATGAAGGGGGGCGCCGATGCCTGCCTGTTGGTAACCCCGTACTATAACAAGCCTACCCAGGAAGGCTTGTATCAGCATTTCAAGGCGGTTGCCCAGGCCGTCCCCATTCCGCAGATCCTGTACAACGTACCCGGACGTACGGCCGTGGATATGCTGCCGGAAACGGTGGACCGGCTGGCCCCCATCGCCAACATCGTGGGTATCAAGGAGGCTACGGGCGATCTGCAGCGTGCGCGGGATATACTGGAACGCTGTGGCGATCGCCTGGATCTGTATTCCGGGGACGATGCCACGGCCATGGAATGTATTCTCCTTGGCGGCAAGGGGGATATTTCCGTCACCGCCAATGTGGCACCGCGCGCCATGCATGAAATGTGTGCCGCGGCCCTGGCAGGCGATCGTGCCACCGCAACGGCCATTAACGACCGCTTGATGCCCCTGCACCGGGATCTGTTCATTGAATCCAATCCGATTCCCGTGAAGTGGGCGTTATTCGATATGGGGCTGATTCCGGCGGGTATCCGTCTGCCCCTCACTCCATTGCAAACTGTACATCAGGACAGGGTGCGACAAGCCTTGCACGCCGCGGGTGTGCGTTGACCCACGCGCGTGACAAGGCTGAATATTGCGACTATAGGTTGGTTTCCATGGGTATGAAAATGTGCGCTGTGCGCAAGGTGATATTGCTTTCCGTTGTCGGGCTGCTGCTGTCGGGCTGCAGTTGGCTCGATACCGTAACACCCGATAAACGGCCCGATTATAAAACCGCCAAACCGGTGGATACCCTGGAAGTCCCGCCGGATCTCAATGCCGGCACCCTGGGGGACTCCCTGGTGGTGCCCACCCAGGTGGGCGCACCGGCCAGCCTGTCTGATTATGCGGCCGGCACGCAGGGTGAGCCGAAGTCTGCCCAGGGCGGCGTATTGCAGACTCCGGATAACATGCAATTACTTACGGACGGGGATCAGCGCTGGCTGGTGGTGCAGGGGGATGCCAGCCAGATCTGGCCCCAGGCCAAGGCTTTCTGGCTGCAGCATGGATTTCTGTTATCCCTGGAGGATCCGCGCATCGGCATCATGGAAACCGGCTGGGCGGAAAATCGTGCCGATATCCCCCGTGATCCCATTCGGCGGGTATTGGGAAAGGTGTTGGATCCCCTGTATTCCTCTGCAACGCGCGATAAGTATCGCCTGCGCATGGAGCGTGGCGCCGACGGGGTCAGCACGGAGCTGTTCCTGACCCATCGGGGTATGGAAGAAGTATTGCGCGGTGGCCCGGCGGAAACCCAGACCACCCTGTGGAAACCGCGGCCCAGTGACCCGGAACTGGAAATTGAAATGCTGCGGCGTCTTATGGTGCATCTGGCCGGTGGTGGCAAGGTGGAAAGCGAAGTGGCCCGCAGTGTTGCCAAGCCGGCCGCCAAGGCGCAGTTGGTGACCGCGGATGGAAAGACTTCCCTTACCCTGTTCGAGGACTTCTCCCGTGCCTGGCGACGCACAGGCGTAGCCCTGGATCGCACGGGCTTTGCCGTGGAAGACCGCAATCAGGCGGAAGGCTTGTATTATGTCCGCTACATCGATCCCGATGCCGAGGCAGAGGGTGAAGGGTGGCTGTCAAAACTAGGATTTGGCAAGAAAGATGATAAGGAACAGCACCAATATCAGATTCACCTGAGTGCCTCGGGCGCCAACACCCAGGTCATCGTCCGCTCGGCGGATGGCGTGCCGGATCAATCCAGTACTGCCCAGCGAATCCTGACCCTGCTCTATGAACAGTTGCAATAAATGCTGGCTGTTTGCACAACAAGCAGCCGTAACCTGAGGGTGGCGGAAGGTAATATACCGCCAGGAAACCATGCGCTTCGCATCCCTGGGTAGTGGCAGCCGGGGCAATGCAACCCTGGTGGAGCATGACGATACCCTGCTCATGATCGATTGCGGGTTTTCCTGCAAAGAAGTGGAGCGGCGATTGCAGCGGCTGGGGAAATCGGCGGATCAGATCAGTGCCATACTGGTGACCCATGAGCATGCCGACCACATCAGTGGGGTGGCGCGGCTGGCACGTAAGTATGACCTTCCCGTGTGGATGACGGCAGGCACCCGTAGCATGCAACGGGATGGGAATATTCGCCGGCAATATTGTTTTAATGGACATGAGTCCTTCGCCATCGGTAGCCTGGAAATCCATCCTTTCCCGGTTCCCCACGATGCCCGTGAACCCTGTCAATTCGTGTTTTCCAATGGCGCCACCCGTCTGGGGGTGCTTACCGATATCGGCAGTATCACCCCCCACGTGGTGCGCAGTCTGGCCCACTGTGACGCCTTGCTGCTGGAATTCAATCACGATCCACAAATGTTGGCCCAGGGCCCCTATCCTCCCAGCCTCAAGGCCCGGGTGGGTGGTCAGCTGGGGCATTTGAGCAATGAGCAGGCAGTGGATTTATTGCAACGTCTGGATTGCCACCGTCTGCAGCACCTGGTGGCGGCTCACATCAGTGAAAAAAACAATTCTCTCCCCAGGGTGCGCGCCCTGCTGGAACCCTTCAATCTGGCAGATGAAGTGCTTTCCCTGGCGCATCAGGAACAAGGGTTTTCCTGGCTCGGATTACACCCGTAAATAACTTTATTATGATTATGTAATATATCCTGAATTGGAATTTAGTTACTCCGTAATCCTCAGTTTTTCCACAAAGATGCCAATAAATTACCTGATGATTCCAGCAGGGTTCCTATTCCAGGGAGAAACGGGCCATGGGCGTTTTCAAACGACTCACAATGAAACAGAAGGTTTGGGGTGGCTATGGCGTAATGTTGGCCATACTTGTTCTGGTGGCCCTGACATCACTGTCCAGCCTGATGCGGGTGGAAGACAATATCGCCACCGTCGTTGAAGAGCTTCAGCCCTCCATGATGGCTTCCATGGAGCTGGCGGCTACGGTGAATGCTGCCACGGGTTCGCTGGGTTTTTACCTGCTGAGCAAAGAAGAAGTGCATCGCCAGGCGTATGAGCAGGGTCTGGCGAAAATGGATACAACGCTATCAGAAATACAGCGTACTCTGGGTGCGCAATCCGATGCAGACACCCGTGCGCTGCTGACCAAGCTTTCGGATAACGTAGCCCGTTTCCGTTCCTACCAGGACCGCATGGTGGTGCTGGCCGAAGATGTGATGGCCAATCAACCCGCCATTTCCTATGCTGCCCGCGCCATCAATCCATTGAGTCAGCAAATGCTGCAGTGGATGAGCGAAATGGTGCAGTCGGAGTTCGAAGAGCAAGCCAGTGAGACCCGGCGCAGCATTCTCAATAATGTTCATGAAGTACGCTATTCCTGGTCCAATGTCATGAATGGTGTGCGTGCCTTCCTGGCCTTTCGCGGCCAGAATGCCAAAGATGAAGTGCAACTGTACCTGGATGATGTGGATAACAAGCTGCAGCGTTTGCGTGCCCAGGAAGACGAATTGACCTTTGTGCAGGCCGATGCCCTGGAACAGGTAGTAAGCTTGCGGGATCAGTTTTTACAGGCCTATGCCGAATTGCAGGCCATGGATGCCAGTGGTAAGTGGCGCACCGATGATTACCTGATCCGCACCGAAATCGGTCCTCTGGTGGAACAGATTCAAGCCGATGTGGAAGCGCTGGTATCGGCGCAACGCAGTGTGGTGGGCAGTACCAGTCAGTCACTGCTGGAGCGCGTTACCAGTGCCACTACGCTGATCGCCGTGTTGACCGCCATTGGTGTAGTACTGAGTGTGCTGGTACTGATTACATCCTGCACTCAGGTAATACGTCCCATTGTTGCCCTGCGCGATATTCTCAAGGATATTTCTGAAGGTGAGGGTGATCTGACCCGGCGTGCCAGCCTGGCGTCCGCCGATGAACTGGGGCAGGCCTCGGGGTATTTCAATGCCATGATGGAAGGGCTGCAACGCATGATCGGGGAAGTAACCACGGTATCCCAGGGTGTATCGCAAATTGCCGGCAAGACCAATGATGCCGTGGCGCAGATCCGCTCCAATGTGAACCTCAATGCGGATCGAGCCCGTAGCACGGCAGCGGCCACAGAACAGATCTCTGCTACCAGCAGCGAAATTGCCCGCAATGCTCAGGCCGCCATGGAAGAGGCGGAGCGCGCCAGTGATAATGCTCGGGAAGGCAGCAACAGTGTGCAGGCCATGTCGCGCAAGGCCAAGGAAATGGGCGGCCAGATCGATGATTTGCAAAACAGCGTGGATGAGCTCAGTGGCAAGGGCAAGGGTATGTTGCACATGGTGGGCGTGATCAACGAAATTGCGGATCAGACGAATTTGCTGGCTCTCAATGCCGCCATTGAAGCTGCCCGCGCCGGTGAATCGGGACGCGGATTTGCCGTGGTGGCCGATGAAGTGCGCCAACTGGCCATGAAGACGCAGCAATCCACCGCAGAAATATCGGCCCTGCTGCAGGATAATCAGCATTCCAATCAACAATTGGCTTCTGTGATGGGCGGGGTCAGTGAATCCACCCGTTCCCTGCTGGCTTCCGTGGATGAGACTTCGGGGCGGATAGAGCACATGACCGGCAATGTCCAGGTGATGGCCGATATGGTTTCCCATATTGCGGGGGCGGCGCAGGAGCAGTCCCAGGCCACCAATGAGATTGCCGGGAACGTGGAAGGCATTTCCCAGCTGGGAAGTGAAAATGCTGCCCGCACCGCGGAAATCAGCCAGCACCTGGAAGAGTTGCTTAAGGATTCCACAAAGTTGGATACGCTGGTGAAGCGGTTCAAGATCTAAGGTATTCATGAAAAATTCACCGTCATTCCGGCGTGCCTCGACCCGAAGGGTGAGGTACGCATAATGATCCCCAAAGGGGTTCTATGCGCCAGGCCGGAATCCCCCGAATAACCCGCCAGCGTCACGAGATACCGGCCTGCGCCGGTATGACGAGGCGTAAAGGCTGCATCCATCCGCTGGGTAGGATATGCATAATCTTTCCGACCGGGTCTTCCCCATTCGCGGGGTGAATTTCCAGCCCTTGGCGCAGGGGAGGCCGATTCTCTGCAGGCTGGTGACCTCAGGGTGATTCCAGTATCATTATCCTCTTTTCAGTTCCTCACGATAAGGCTGAGAGCGTCTCATGTTGCAGCTTCCCGGTAGTTCCGCCCTTTCCACCTTTCGCGCCCAGAAGCTACTCTCCCGCCTGCGGGAAAAAATCCCGGAAATCGGTGCCGTACAAGCCCACTACAGATACTTTATTGATCTGGAGCAACAGCTGCAGCCGAAGGAATTGGCCCAATTGCAGCGCCTGTTGCATGACC
>CBDUNQ010000099.1:0-7210 GCA_965368625.1 uncultured Gammaproteobacteria bacterium | reverse complement strand
TTGATGGATTTCATAGGGCTACCATTCCGTGATGCTGCATGTCCCAAGGGGATGTACCGGGTAAAACTGCAATGTCCATGCCGGTTTTCTGTGAGGGGTCTTCCTGGCGGATACCTTTCAGTCATTGTTGGTGTGGCCCTATCTATAAAGAAAGACCTGTGAACGCCGATAGAGCCTGTGTGACAGCGCTCGTGTGCCATCGGCGGCCGCGGGCCACAGACTGGGTAGTGCCAATGGAGTTGACCCCATGACCGGAATTCTTGCAAATGTAGACCTTCGCACACAGCTGGCAGGGCACAACCGGCTGGAGCTGTTGTTGTTTCGTCTGTCGGGCAAGCAACAGTTCGGAATCAATGTATTCAAAGTACAGGAAGTGATCCAGTGTCCCGCCTTGACCACGGTACCTAAATCCAACCATATCATTCGCGGCATCGCCAACATGCGCGGCAAGACGATTCCGGTGATGGATCTATCCATGGCCATTGGTGGTCCGCGCCTAAATGATATTCAGGATAAGTTTGTTGTGGTAACGGAGTACAACCGTAACATTCAGGGGTTCCTGGTGAATGCAGTGGACCGCATTGTGAACATGAACTGGAATGAAATTCTCCCGCCCCCCCAGGGAGCGGGGAATACACATTATCTGACCGCTGTTTCCAAGGTGGATAATCAGTTGGTGGAAATCATTGATGTGGAAAAGGTGCTGGCGGAAGTTATTGGCACGGAAGAAACGGTATCCTCCGATTTACTGGAAAAGGCCAATGAAGACGACCCCCTGGCACAGGAAAAGCACCATGTGCTGGTGGCGGATGACTCATCCGTGGCACGTAATCAGATCAAGCGTACCCTGGATCAACTGGGCATTGACTGCACCCTCGCAAAAGATGGCGCGGAAGCACTGCGGATCCTGAAAGGCTGGGCGGATGAAGATGATGCACCCATCGATAACCGGATTTTCATGGTGATTTCCGACGTGGAAATGCCGGAAATGGATGGCTATACCTTCACTACCAATGTACGGGCTGACCCGCGCCTGAAAGGTTTGCATATACTGTTGCATACCTCTTTGAGTGGTGTGTTCAATAAAGCCATGGTGCAGAAAGTGGGTGCCGATGAATTCATTGCCAAGTTCCAGCCCGATGTATTGGCGGGTACCGTATTGAAGCAGCTTTCCAATTGGAAGGAAAAACATCGGGCCGGATAGTCATTCTGTTGTATCGTGATGGAATATCAGGGTGGCTACCCTTGTCCTACCACAGGAACACTTAACTGATTCCAATGGTTTCAAGAGCAGCATTCAACATTCATCTCTCTCGATTGCGTTAAGGAAGCAATGGATTGAAAGACGCAAGATTCACTCCGCAGGAATACGAAGCCTTCAGAAAATTTCTGGAACAGGCTTGTGGTATTGTGCTCGGGGATAATAAGCAATATCTGGTGATGAGCCGCCTGGGCAAGGTGCTCAATGAAGCGCATCTGGGTTCCCTGGGAGAACTGGTGCGCAAGCTCACGGTGGAAAAAAGTGCAGCCCTACGGGAACAGGTAGTGGAAGCCATGACCACCAATGAAACCTTCTGGTTTCGCGATCGCCATCCCTATGAGATTTTTCATAATCGTATTCTGCCGGAATTGGCGGAGCGTAAATTGCGCACCGGGCGTGTCTGGTCTGCTGCCTGTTCTTCCGGACAGGAACCCTATTCCATCAGTATGGTGACCGAGGAATACCTGGCGAATAACCGCAATAGTGGCCTTGGTGATATTCAGATTACCGCTACCGATATTTCCCCTGCCATTTTGCGCGAAGCCAAGGATGCCTATTATGAACCACTGGCCCTGAGTCGTGGCTTGTCGGCGGAACGCAAAGAGCGGTTTTTCACGCGCGACACGACGCACTGGACCGAGCGTTGGCAGGTAAAGCCGGAAATCCGCCGCCGGGTGCGTTTCACCCAGGCCAATCTGTTACAGAGTTATTCCACCCTGGGTAAATTCGACGTCATCTTTTGCCGTAATGTATTGATCTATTTTTCCACCGAATCAAAAATCGACATCCTGGCGCGCATGGCGCGCATTCTCAATCCCGGTGGCTATCTGATTCTCGGCGCCTCCGAATCCATCACCCAGTATTCCGAGGAATTTTCCATGGAACGCTGTCAGCCCGGCGTACTCTACCGGGTGAAAGATAACCTGCGCTGATTCAAGCGCGCCGCGTATTTCCCTCCCATGGGATCCACATCGCTGTATACCCGTACCTCATCTGCCGGAACAGTGGCTTGCCGCCTACGGCAAGTCATTCAGCCCGGTTCACAAAGCCTTGCCGCCTGCGGCAAGAGGTTTCCGCTTTTCCCCCATCGTACGCCGCTTCTCCAGGTATAACTGATTGTAAAAAATAGCATTGTGCTATTTGGCACGGCTGTTGCTTGAATGCCATGCAGGTAACCATAGGCATGAGACCGACATGGCAATCAATTTGAATCAATACATTGACAGTCTGGGTAACGCACGGCAGTTGCGTGGCAAACGTGCGGAAATGCTGGCATCCAATATGGCCAATGCAGATACCCCCAACTACAAGGCAAAGGATTTCGATTTCAACTCGGCATTGAAACAGGCCCAGGGCGAACAGATGACCCTGCGTACCACCCAGAAAGGCCATCTTTCTTCACAGGGTACGAGTGGCGGATTCCAGCCGGAAGTGCAGTACCGGATTCCCGGCCAACCTTCGCTGGATGGCAATACGGTGGATCCCCAGCTGGAAAAGAGTGCTTTCACGGAAAATGCCGTGTACTACCAGGCCACGCTGAATTTTCTGGACAGTCGTGTCAAAGGGCTGAAAGACGCCATTCGAGGTGAATGATTATGTCACTCTTCAATATCTTTGAGGTATCCGGTTCGGCCATGAGTGCGCAATCCGTGCGCCTCAATACCACCGCCAGTAACCTCGCCAATGCGGAAAGTGCCAGCAGCAGTGTGGGTGAAACCTATCGCAGCCGGGAACCCGTGTTTGCGGCTGTGATGAACAGTCTGCGAGGGGGGGATGGGCAATCGGTGGGGGTACGGGTAGCCGGCATTGTGGAAAGCCAGGCCGCACCGGAAATGCGTTATGAACCCGAGCATCCTATGGCCAATGAAGAAGGCTATGTGTTTATGCCCAATGTGAATGTGGTGGACCAGATGGCGAATATGATTTCCGCTTCGCGCAGTTATCAGAACAATGTTGAAGTACTGAATACTTCAAAACAATTACTGTTGGCGACCCTGCGTCTCGGGCAGTAAGGAGATAAGTGAACATGATTGATAGCCAACAAACTTCCATCGAATCACTGGGATTGCGCAAGCTGAGTGACCTGAATCAGGCAAGCAAGGATGCGCGCCTGGGGCAGGAAGACTTTCTGGAACTGATGACGACGCAATTGCAGAACCAGGATCCCTTCAAGCCCATGGAGAATGGTGATTTTCTTGCCCAGATGGCGCAGTTCAGTACCGTGGATGGTATTCAGAATCTGCAAAAATCCTTTGAACAGTTGAGCCAGTCCCTGGTTTCCAATCAAGCCCTGCAGGCCGCTGGTCTGGTGGGTCGTTCGGTACTGGCTCCCACCGGTTTGGCGGCGCTGGAGTCCGGCGGTGCAGTGAAGGGTGTGGTATCCCTGCCGGCCAGCAGCAGTGAAGTGACGGTGCATATCACCGATGCCTCCGGCCAGCGGATCCGAAACCTGAGCATGGGAGGGCAACCGGCGGGCAATGCCCAATTCCAATGGGATGGCTTGATGGACAATGGTCAGTATGCACCGCCAGGCACCTATTTCGTTTCCGCGCAAGCCATGCAGGATGAAGGCGAAGTGGCGCTGGAAACCCTGATTTCCTCCACCGTGGATAGTGTGACCCTGGGGGATGCCAATGGATTATTGCTTGATCTTCGAGGTGTCGGACAACTGGATTTCTCCCAGGTCCGACAGATACTCTAGTTGAATATCTCGTTACAGGAGATTTGATATGCCTTTTCGTACAGCACTAAGTGGTTTGAATGCAGCTTCCGCCGAATTGCGGGTAATCGGTAATAACGTGGCCAATGCCAGCACCACGGGTTTCAAGGAATCCCGCGCTGAATTCGCCGATATCTTCGCCAGCTCCAATCTTGGCGTAACTTCCAATGCCATCGGCAGCGGGGTGCGGGTATCGTCCGTATCCCAACAGTTTACCCAGGGCAACATCGGTTTTACCGATAACAACCTGGATATTGCCATCAGTGGTCAGGGTTTTCTGATCATGAATGACAATGGCAGTAATGTGTATACCCGGGCCGGCTCCATGGCGGTGGATCGGGAAGGCTATGTAGTGAACAACCAGGCACAGCGCCTGACGGTGTACACCGCAGATGATAATGGCACCATTACCGGTGCCACAGGAGATCTGCAACTGGATCGTTCGGATATCTCCCCGGCAGCCACCGCCGATATCGGCGTTTCCGCCAACCTGGATGCTTCTGCCAGCATTCCTCTGGCTGCGCAGCCTTCTTCCGCCATTACCCTGGGGGGCACGGTGCTGGATACCAATGACAGCCCGGTTACCACCACGGCCTTTACCATTTATGACAACCTGGGGCAGGCAGTACCCAATGCCACGGTGACCTTTACCCACGTTTCGGGTTCCGAATGGAATGCGGAGTTGATGATTGGTGGCGCGCCCACGGTGCCACCCAGTGTCACCACCAATATCGCGGTGGGTTCTGAAATTGCCAGTCTGAACGTGGATGTGGATGGTGCCGGTGGGCAGGATGCCTTTGCTATCCAGCTGGATACCCGCAACATCGTTTCCCAGACCGTGGCACCCGGAGCCAGTAACGTGAATACTGCAGCCAATAGCGCGGATGTGGGGGCACCCCAGGCCGCATTTGATCCCACCAATGCCAGCAGTTACAACAATTCCACATCCCTCACGGTGTTTGATTCCCTGGGTAGTCCACACTTGCTGACCATGTATTTCCGCAAGAATGGATTGGCCAACCAGTGGGAAACCTATACCTACGTGGATAACATTGAACGTCCCGGACCCAGTGGCCCGGGTAATCCCGAGATCCTTGAGTTCAATACCAATGGTACCCTCAATACCTCTTCCTTTGTGGGAGGCGTCATTGATGTGGGTTCCTTTGACCCGGGTGGTGGTGCAGCCAATTTATCCTTTTCTCTTGATTTCACCCAAACCTCTCAGTACGGCAGTGATTTCAATGTCAATGCACTGACCCAGGATGGCTTTGCTACGGGGCGTTTGAGCGGCATCGATATCTCCGATACCGGGGTAATCACTTCACGGTTCACCAATGGACAATCCCGCACCCTGGGACAGATCGCACTGGCGAACTTCAGTAATACCCAGGGGCTGCGGCAACTGGGTGATACCAGTTGGTCCGAAAGTTTTGATTCCGGACCACCCCTTATTGGTTCTGCCGGTTCCGGTAGCCTCGGTCTGATCGAGTCTGGCGCTCTGGAGGGTTCCAACGTGGATTTGACCGAACAGTTGGTGGGCATGATTACCGCACAGCGTAATTTCCAGGCCAATGCCCAGGTGATTACCACCGCGGATACGGTTACCCAGACCATTATCAACATCCGCTAATAGCGATTGAGGAAGGATTATGGACCGCATGCTGTATCTCGCTGCCAATGGCGCCAAGCAGATTCTGCATCGCCAGGCAACCAACACCAATAACCTGGCCAATGCCAGCACCACGGGTTTCCAGGCGGATTTTTCCGCCGCCCGTGCACAACCGGTCTTCGGCGAGGGTCATGCCAGCCGAGTGTATTCCATGGCAGAACGGCCCGGTACGGATTACGGTCGTGGCACCCTGGTGGCTACGGGTAATGAACTGGACGTGGCGGTACAGGGCGATGGCTGGATGGCGGTAGTGGGTAGTGATGGCACGGAAGCCTATACCCGCGCCGGTGATCTGCGTGTGGATCCCACCGGACAGCTGACCAATGGCGCGGGCTTTCCAGTGCTGGGGGATGCCGGCCCCGTGGTCATTCCTCCTTTTGAGAGCCTGGAAGTGGGGGCCGACGGCACCATTTCCATCCGTCCCGTGGGGCAGACCCCCAGCACACTGGCGGTGGTGGGGCGTATCAAACTGGTGGACCACGCACCTGGCAATCTGGAAAAGGGTAGCGATGGCTTGTTGCGTACCCGCGATGGCGGTGTGTTGCCGGCCAGTACCCAGGTAAGTCTGCTCAATGGCAGCCTGGAAACCAGCAACGTCAGCATGGTGGAAGCCATGACCAATATGATCGAGTTGAGTCGCCAGTTCGAAATGCAGATCAAACTCATGAAAACCGCCGAAGACAATGATGCCCAATCGGCACAGATGATGCGCTTGTCATAAGCAGGCCAATACGAGGAATTACCCATGAATCGAGCAATGTGGATCGCCAAAACCGGACTGGAAGCACAGCAAAACCGCATGGCGGTGATTTCCAACAACCTGGCCAACGTCAATACCACTGGCTTCAAGAAAGACCGCGCCATTTTTGAAGACTTGCTGTACCAGAACGTACGCCAGGTGGGTGCGCAATCTTCCCAGGATACCCAGCTGCCTTCGGGCCTGCACATGGGTACCGGTGTGCGCACCGTGGCCAATGAAAAGATTCATCTGCAGGGCAATATCGTACTTACGGAAAACAGCCTGGATGTGGCGGTGCAGGGGCGAGGCTTCTATCAGATTCTGCAACCCGATGGCAGCATTGCCTATACCCGCGATGGATCCTTCAAGATGGATTCCACGGGTCAGATCGTCACCTCCAATGGGTATCTGCTGCAACCAGCCATTACCGTGCCCGATAATGCCCTGAGCATTACCATCGGCACCGATGGTGTGGTTTCCGCCAGTCTGCCGGGTACCGCCACGCCCACCCAGCTGGGCAGTATCCAGTTGGCGGATTTCGTCAATCCCACGGGCCTGCAACCCATTGGTCAAAACCTGTTCCTGGAATCCGCTGCCAGCGGTTCGCCTTCCACCGGTACGCCGGGCCTCAATGGCTTGGGCACGGTGGTGCAGGGATCCCTGGAAACCTCCAATGTGAATACCGTGGAAGAACTGGTGAACATGATTGAGGCGCAGCGCGCCTATGAAATGAATTCCAAGGCCATTTCCACCACTAACCAGATGCTGCAGTTTGTCACCAATAACCTGTAGCCCCATGAGTAAAACCATGAGTAAACCGGG
>CBDUNQ010000098.1:0-7221 GCA_965368625.1 uncultured Gammaproteobacteria bacterium | reverse complement strand
TGCCATGCTGGGTGACAGGGAGTGTGCGTGGGAATTGTTTTCCATGCTCAATCCGGTCAATCATGGCAGTGAACCTCTACAGGCCGAGCGCTACAAGGTCGAGCCGTATGTGATGTGTGCGGATATTTATGCGGCGATGCCACACACAGGTCGCGGCGGGTGGACCTGGTACACGGGAGCGGCGGGTTGGATGTACCGGCTGAGCGTGGAAACACTACTGGGTCTGCAACTGGAAGTGGATGAGCTTCACATAGCACCCTGTATTCCCGCTGACTGGACGACCTACAAAATTCACTATCGCTACCGAGAGACGCTATACCACATCACGGTGAATTGCACCGATGACAGCCAGGAGCATGTACCCAGAGTGACGCTGGACGGTACCCTGTTGGATGGTGTCGGCTTCGATAGAGGAGGAAAACCGCATGCTACGATCCCCCTTGTGGATGACCACGGTGAACACAATATCCATGTGGATTTGGGCTAGAACCTGCCTGGTTGTGACCGAAGTACGCTTATTGCCAGGATGCGCAGGAAAGCTGTTTAGTACCAAGGACCTGACACATACTGGTTTTCCATATTCACGAGGAAAAACTGCTACACGAGCTCATTAACAGGATTGATTTGCATTCCAGGGGTAATGAGTGGACACTACATCAAGCACTTCGTCTGTCTGTACGAAGGTCTCTCTGCCGCACAACATTGACCGAAATGTCACTATTGCCCGTCATGTTCCTTTCTCACGTACTCCGATCTGCCAAATACTGTTGTGCAATGACCAGCAGCTAGCCTGCAGCAGGCACACAGCCCGCATGTGATACACCAAGGATAAAATAAATCCCATGACACAATTTGTGAATAATGCACAGGATTCCGAGACATTTAGCCTTTACGCCGGTATCCGCCGGGAAGAGTTGATCGCCCAGGATTGGAGCCAGGAGAAATCCGCAATTTTGGCTGAAAAAGAAGGCATCAAGCTGAATGATGAACACTGGGCTGTGATTGCCTATTTGAGAAATTCCTATATCGAAGATGGCCTGCCAAGATTTTCCAGGATCAAATCCAGGGCCCTTAATCGGGAATTTTCCAAGCAGGGTGGAAGTAAGTATTTATATGGCCTTTTTACCGGTGGACCGGTTACACAAGGTAGCCGCCTTGCCAACCTGCGCGCACCGGCAAACGCAACCGACAGCTCGTTTGGCACCAGCTATTGAACATAACCGATACACCGTGCATGAGGAATACCTGCATATCCGTGGCGCAGGTACATCCGCTGCCATGATCAATTACAGATACCAACCGAAAGATAAGGTCTGAAAACAAGGAGGCGTCGCGGGCAGTGTGTTGAATTTATTGAATAGATAATGTTTACGAAGCTGTATGTGACTCACTACATGCGTAAATAAATTAACGATAGAGGGTGATTAACATGTTACATAAGATAATTTACCCAGCACAATGCGCTTCAAGTAATGACGGCTGCGGCGAGCATCTGAAGTATGCTCGAATGGCAGAGTTAGTGGCACCGATTTTCAGAGATATCAGTAAATCCATACTGGAAGAAACGAGCAGATCACGCTGGGAAGAAACCGATCGACAAGCCATCGAACGAGGCGAAGACGATGGAATGATTATTCGCCAGGCCGCGAACATGAGTAAAATCGGTGGAATAAGTGCCAATGTCATCTGCTAAGTGGGTTTCAGGAAATCCCTGGGAGAGCATCATCCCCAGGGATTTCCGCCTGTATGCAACAGGGTTTCGGTCATCAGTGTCAGGTAGTCGAGTGATTTAGCGGCATGGTAAGGAGATGATGACCCAGAGGGCAGGCGATAATAACACCTTCAATGGGGTGCAAATCCGGATCAATGAGATTCCGAATAGCATCAATGTTTACGAATAATGATGGATATTATCGTTATATAGTAATAGCGAATAAATTTACTGACTTGTCCGATCAATGTGCGAAAGTGTAGCAACAGACTGCCAATGACAGAGGATACACCTATGAATGATAAAGATGAGATGACTGAAGAATCCAGAATCGCAATGGAGCGATACGGGATTACATCTGCATCGAAAATGATGTACTTCTACAAGGAATACCGATACGACAATTTCAGCGATGCACTCAAATATGCCAAGAGTGAAGCGAAGTCATCCCAGAGTACTATCCTGCATTCATCAGCAGAGACATAAGTTGGCTGTAATCCATGATTTGCCATAGTAGGCGATGATTCACAAAAGCGAGCTTTCATCGCTCTCATATCCTGGTATTACTGCTAAGTCACGACATGAGTATTTCAGCCGCCACGATCGTCGGCATCTGTGGCAGGGTAGGGTAAGCGTAAGTTGGGATGGTTGATCGGAGTATCCCGATACGCCGGGTCGATAGTGGTGATGATCAGGTGCTCCGGTTCATGTAAGCGCTGGCTTTGGCTCTGGTCTCGCAAAAGAGGGTCGGTAGCGAGCCAATTCAGAAATTCATACTTGATGGCGGGTGTTGCCTGGGGGAGTGTGGATGTGGGCATGTTGTTCTCCTGTGATAATTCGCCTATCGTGCACACGCATGTGTGATGGGCGCTTTCCTGGAAACACCATCCTTCTCTGAGAAACAAGTTGCTTGCAAAGGGTGAAATGTTTCAATGCTCACCATAGGCCTTTCTCTGGGAAATAGCTCATCGTATTAATTGATGATGTAGATAAGATTGGGTAAACAATGGTATCAGTAGGGTGTTACGGCAGCGTAATCCCACAGGTATTCAAAGGAATGTATTCCCATCCACACCATGGGCCAGCCCGAGGAACGCGGGGTACTCAGCTGTTTTGCTAATTTCCCATGTCACTCAGCATCGTGCATCGCACGTTTCACAATTCAGGGTTCATGCTTTTCGGCACACTGAACGCAGGTTGTGCTGAAGGGGAGTAATTCGAGGCGTGAAGGGGGAATGTCCTGCCCGCATTCGCTGCAGTGGAAATAGTCGCCGGACTCGATTCGCTTGAGTGCGTGCTTGATCATCAGTAATTCCTGCTTGGATACATTGCCCAGGGATTCCAGAACCTCATCATTTTCCCGTTCAGTCGCCTGTTCTTCCCAATCGGCTGACATACCCTCATGACGTATGTCTTTGTCGATTGCATCGATTCGGTGGCTTATTTCCTCCTGCAAGAGGAGTAGCTTTTTCTTGAAATGGTCAAAATCAGGCATGTTCCACCTTTTCTTTGATCAATGAAAAAATTTATATTACTACTTACATTCTATATGAGAATCGGCATGACAAAGTGATCTGGATCAATCCAGTAAGTGGGTCGCACTTTTCAGAAATGATTTTCAGGAAATAGGTGAAAAAGCTTCATTCCAAGCAAGGTGCCGAATCTCGTAGTGCGGCTCTATTGTGGGGTCTTCCGGTTCGCTGCTACTTCAATGAGATTGCTTCACTTCGTTCGCAATGACGGGGTGACTCCTTGAGGTGAATGAAGGTGTCGTCATAAAAAAGCCAATTTCATTCCGGACGTAGCGTGGCGGAGCGTCGGAATCTCTTGTGCATTCACTGTCTTGGCATGGTGATACCGGCCTACGCCGGTATGGCCATACTATATGGTTGTGGCGGGGTCAGGCGGAAAGAAATCCAATGGGCGAATAACTGTGACCGGGCAACAGGGTGCCGAGGTTGCTATGAGAAAAATGGCGAGTGAGTATTTCGCCGTAGATATCCCGATAGTCAATGGTGTGTTCCAGGTCACGTTCCTCGTGAAGATTGTCGTTTGCCAGCCCCGGCCAGCCGCTGCCAAGGTAGATGCCACCATTGACCTGGTTCCCCAGCACAAACCAGGTGGAGGCATTACCGTGATCGGTGCCGAAACTCGCATTTTCAGCAGCAGTGCGGCCGAATTCCGTCATGGTGAGTAAGATCACATCTTGCATGTAGGAACCGGTTTGATTGCTGCCGAGATCTTTGTAGAAGGCACTGATGCACTGGCTGAATTCAGCCAGCGCAATGGACATAAGACCGTTGCTGTTACCATTGCCCTGATCACGATGGGTATCCCATCCATGCCGGTCAACGGTGGCTACCTGTAGACCAACATTTGCCTTGATGAGCTGTGCTATTTGTTTGAGTTGTCTGCCCAGCGGGGTTTCAGGATAAACCGCGCCATTGGCCGGCGTATAGGTGGACGGGTTCAAGCTATTGATGGTTGCCAGGTCGTCGAGAAGGGCTGAGCCGAAATTGTGGATCAATTGGCTGTGTGCGCGGGTAGGATCCGCACCCTGGCCATAGATTTGATAAAGCCGGTTTGTGAGTGCGATTTCTTCCGTTGCGGATACACCCAGGTTGAAGTTGATCAGATTGCGAAAGCTCGAAACAATGACAGGTCCTTTCAGTGAATCCTGCAGACCGGAGTGTTCGCCAAAGGTAAAGCCCGCGGCGGGTAACAGGCTTTGATCCTGCAAGGTGGCCAGATGGCGGTTCAGCCAGCCATCCAGGCCCTGGTTGGGAATTGCCGCAGCGGTTTCGATCAGGGGCTGCCCGTCAAAATGTGAGCGTGTGGCATTGGGATAATGAACTGTGGGTAGAATCGCCAGATCTCCGTTATCATAGAGTTCTTCGAATTCCGCCAATCGTGGATGTAAGCCAAAGAATCCATCCAGATCAATGGCAGAATCCCCATTTGCTGCATCGGGTGGAGGAATGGCTATGGTAGGCCGAAGGGCATAATAGTCACCATCCTGATAGGGTATAACGGTGTTGAGTCCATCGCAGCCACCCCGCTGGAAAAGAACTACCAGGGTTTTATGAGAAGAGGCATGAGCCAGTCGTATGCGTGGTCGTAGTGGATTAGGAAACAGGTAGGACCCCAGTACACAGGAGCCTGTAGCCATTTTTCCAAGAAATTCACGTCGTTTCATCTGGCCTTCTCCGTGGCATCACTGATATTGATAGGCAGGGTAATTCAATACGGTGGATATCAATCGCCGCAATTTTTGTTCTGCGTTAGAAGCATTTATATTGAAAGAATTACTGCCATCGTCGGTGAGTACATTGATTGCGGTTTCCCATTCCAGGGAGCTGGCTGTGTCACCAAGTACGTATTCAAAAAGAAAACCGATGATGCCATCCTTGGTTTCATATCCAGAGGAAACAAAGAAGGCTTTGGCGCAGCAATACATGCCGTTCCCGCCGATTCTGCTATATGTATAGTCATTGAGGAATTGGAAGCGTTCCAGAAGCAGATGAGAGTTGATCCAGTCATCTGCCGTGTCGGAATAGCCGGTTGGTATGTGATTCGCAAACAGGGGCATACCCATATCCAGTAATGCGTCTGCTCCCTCATTGTAGTTGAATCCAAAGGCCCGTACCGTTCCCGACAGTAGTTCCAGAGGAGACTTTATCTTGGAAAGGTAGTGGGCATCGTTAGTAGATTGGTTTGATGAGAGAATCAGTTGTATCACTTGCGCGATCTGGTCTGTGGCATTGGTGGTCGCCAGGAATTTTGTTTCGCATTGGGATTGCAGGGTATTCACCGATGAGTCGCTGACGAAATAGGTGATGAGTTTTGAGCACAGGAAGTCAGCGGTAGAGGCATGGTTTGCGAGCAGATCAAGTACTTGTTCACCATCGTCAAGGCCGCCAATATCAATTGTCTGATTCATGATGTTTTTTTCATCTTCATCATGTTCGCTGGCATCAAAATGAAATTCCTCATTGAGAATGGTCCACCCCGTAAAGGCGCGCGCGACTTCTCTTACATCCTCTTCCGTGTAACCGCCACTAACGCCAAGGGTGTGCAATTCCATGAGTTCACGGGCGTAATTTTCATTGGGAGCACTTTTTACGTTACTGTCGTTATCAAGATAAACCAGCATGGCCGGGCTTTTTGCGCTTATACCCAGTAAATCCCTGAAGTTGCCAAGGGCATTGCTACGGAAGGCTTCATTTTCATCTAGTTCATATTGCACATTTCCATGTTTATGAATATCGGTATTGAAATGGTTTTCCCAGAACCAGGTCATGACTTCCTGCAATTGTTTATTGCTGTATTGGGTATGTCCCAATTGATAACGTATCAGATCATCCAGGGTGTTTACGCTGAATCCTGCCTTCAGCGCGTCAAATTCATCATCATCGATACTATCCGGATTGAGTTGCTGGGTAAGGTAGGCAGTGGCACCCATGGATTTTATCTTGCTCATAAGACTGGGAGTGATCCCGAAGGTGGCACGATTGATCAGGTGACGGATCTGGTGATCGGGCGCAATCACTTCCAGGGTGAGTTCTTGAATGGCTTGATTTCCCAGGGTGTCCAGGGCGGTAAATTGCAGCGTTACCACTTCGCCAAACATTACTTCTCCATTGAAGATATAGAGATCCCATTTTCTGCCCGCTCCGGAGATTTCCACGGGCTTTTCAGTAAGGGTTACGCCAAGTACCGGGTCGGTCAGGGTTACGGTGAGGCTGGCGATACCGTCGCTATCGATCACATCGCCAGAAAGCAGAAATCCGGTATAAGGCACCCTGGCATTTTGTTCATGAGATCGGATGACAATGGAAGGCGCACTGTCATTCCTGACGCTCAGGCTGAAGGGGGTACTGATACTGCCGCCATGGCCATCATCGGCCGTGACCTTGAGGCTGAGGGTGGCGATGTCGGCTTCCGCCGGGGTACCGGTGAAGGTGGTGCCATCAAAGCCGAGCCAGGCGGGCAAGGCACTGTTATCCGCCTGCAGGGCCACATAGGTGAGGGGATCGTTATCCACGTCACTAAAGGCATCGCTGGGGATCGTAAAGCTGAACAGGGTATCGGTGAGGGCCGCTTGATCGGGTATGCCCTGATCCACCACGGGCGGATCATTGACCGGGTTGACGGTGACCGTGAAGCTACGTTCGGTACTGGCCAGGCCATCGCTGACGGTAACGGTGACGGTGACGGGTCCGCCATGGGCATCGGCGGCCGGAGTGATCGTCAGGGTGCGATCCGTGCCGGTACCCGCCAGGGCCAGGTTGGCATCGGGCAATAGGGACGAGTCACTGCTGCCGGCGGTGACGGTCAAGTCATCGGGTAGGGTCTGGTCATCGCCGAGGGTGAAGGCCAGCGGAGCACTGCTGGTATCTTCGTCGAGGATTTGATCAGCGAAGGCGGTCAGGGTGGGAGGCGTATTACTGCTGGAGACGCTCAGGCTGAAGGGGGTACTGATACTGCCGCCATGGCCATCATCGGCCGTG
>CBDUNQ010000097.1:0-7232 GCA_965368625.1 uncultured Gammaproteobacteria bacterium | reverse complement strand
AACAGGGTGCGATCCAGGTCAGTACATAATAGAAGGCGCTTCATTTTTCAGGCACCGCACAGGTCCTGAAGAAATCATAATGATCTATGGCTTCCAGAATACCGGCCGCATAGGGTTGCTGGGCAAAGTACACTCTCTCCACATCCATCAGGTCGGACAGTTCTTCTTCATGACGATTGGCCACCACCACGGCAAGGGTATTACCCCGCATCATATCTTCGTCGGCACCGGACCCACCGGCTACCAGAATATGCTCAAGCGGCACACCCCATTGATCGGCAAACCAGCGCAAGGCAAAGCCCTTGGATGCCCTTGCCGGTATAATATCCAGGAACTGCCCGAAGGACAAAAAAACATTCACAGCAATTTCATGTTGATGAAACATGCGATTGATATCGTCAATATCCGGCGCGATTTCCGGATCGATATAGTAACTGATTTTAAAAATCCCCTGTTCCGTTTTCGGTTGTGGCTTGATTCCGGGTAATTCCTTCATCAAGCGGCGTATGGCCCGCGGATTCCACATATGATCAATATGCTCGGCCCAGGCCGTGTCATGGGTAAGGTTTGGAGCATAGTGGATTTCCGTACCCAGGCTGCTGATCAATACATCCGGCAAGGGGATTTGAAAGCGCTTCATTTCCTTCAGCGCGGAATCCAGACGACGCCCTGTGGCAATACCAAAGGTGGCGCATTTGCGGTTTTCATGAATCACTTCATTGAAGCGCTTAAGGGAACTGGCATTGGCGAGCAGGTTCTGGTCGAGATCCGAAAATATGGCTCGGTCATGATAGAGTTTGGCACGCCGATTCAAGGTCCGACTTTCGGGGGCCTCACTGGCCTGAGTCAGGGGTTGTATGGCCGCAAGGTATTTTTCCACATGGGATTGCCAGGAATAATGCTGCTCCACACCGGAAATGCCATTGGCAGAAAGTTTTTGCCAGATTACCTTTTCATTGAGCACCTTCAACAGGATGCGGGTTAATTCTGCCTTATCGAGCGGGTCGATGAGGTAGCCATTATTGCAATTGCCGACAATATCCTTGGGACCACCATCTTCCGTTGCCACGATGGGTAACCCACTGGCCGCGGCTTCAATCAGGGTAAGCCCAAAGGGCTCGGTGAGTGCCGGATTGACAAACACCCCCTGTAACTGGGCCGCAAGACGATAGAGCACCGGCACATCGTCAGCACTATGGTGTTTTGGATAGGCAACCCGGCCATAGAGATCATAATGATCCACCGCCAGTAACAGTCTCTGCAGGACTTCCTGGGCACCATCATCCATTTCCAGAATATCATCACGATTCCCGGCGATGATCACCAGATTGGCAACCTGCTGCAGTTCCTTCGATTCACCATACACCTCTACCAGCGTATGGATGTTCTTTCGGTGATCCGGACGTGAAATGGCCAGTATCATGGGTTTGTCCGGTTTTTCAAGAAACCGTTGCAGTGTCGCGTAGGCCGGGCTGTCCAGCTCTGGACCATGGGGCGGGTGGAACAGGTTCAGGTCCGTGCCCGGTGGTATGACGCACATGCGCTGTGGCTGGTAAAAATCATACAGCCCATATTGTTCATTGACTTCCTGATGCGTGCTGGTGATCACCAGACTGGCCGCACCCAGGGTATCCTCTTCCGCATTGATGCGTTTGGAAATATTATACCGCTGCTCAATGCGATCCCGGCTGAGGCCGCCGGCCAGCAGACGGCGGCGCTTGACCCTGCCCAGGGAATGTCCAGTGTGCACCAGCGGCAAAGCCAGTTGATGACAAAGCCTGACCGCTACATACCCGGCATCCGCATAGTGACTGTGGATGAGTGTGGGCAAGCGTGGCTGTTCCCGGATAAAGCGTAAGGCATGGTCGGTAAAATGATCCAGGGAATCCCAGAGTGCCTCTTTGGGTAAATAGCCCGACTCAACACAATTCAGGCGAACAATACGGACTTTATCATTGAGAATTTCAATGGGTTCGGCGTAGGTTTCACTTTGCTGGGGATCGTTAATGCGTTGCGTGAATAAATCCACTTGTGCGACTTCATGCCGCTCCCCCAGGGCACGAGCCAGCTCTACTACATATTTAATCTGCCCACCGGTATCGGCATCCTTGCCCAGCTCCATATTGTGCCCACGGATAAGTCCGTGCACACTGATGAGTACAATATACAATTGTCCTGGATTCGTGCCCTTATCATCCACCATCACACCAGCCTGGTATTAAATTGAGTAGAAGAAAACCGGTGCAGATACAACTCGAAATGGATACACCATGATGCAGTCATGAAATGGCCGGTTACTGAAAATGAGTGCAATGAAAATCAACCATCAACGGCCCTTCCACCCCACTCCCTGGAAACCTCATTTCTCAACAGAATCATAACAGTAAATATTTTTACTGCGCAAACCCATCGTGGAGAGGCTGAAAAGATCAGCGACGATCCTGCAGGCGCTGCAAGGCATCGGCAAGGATCAGATCATCGGGGTCCAGCTCCAGCGCCCGGCTCAGGTAATTCTTTGCCGCCCGCCAGTCCTTGCGCTTTATGGCAATATTTGCCCATTCCTGGTATTGCACCTTGATATCGGCAATACCTTCCTCCGCCACTCTGTAGCCGGGTCGGATGCGCAACATTTCCCGATACAGCTCCAGGGCATTATTTCCCGTCGGCGTCGTCAAGCGCTGGCGCTTCATGTGTAGCCGTGCCCGTTGCTCAAGATCATCCAGGTGCTGTTGCTGTACTTCATCGTCACGGCGACTGTCAGTGGTTTCTGACATCACAGATGTGTTTGCCGGTTTTTCCTGTTCTGCCGCTGAGGGTACCGCTTTTGAAGTAGTGGTCGGGCCATCCTCAACTTCCACTTCGCTACCCTGCTGAGCCGCCGGTGTTGGCACGGGACTGAAAGGCAGGGTATCCACCACACGTTCCCCCTCCCTCTTCAGTACCGGTGACTGCTTGAGAATGAGGGGTTTTCCGGCACCCCGATCAGTATACGGCAAAGCGGATTCTGACGTGGTTTGGTTTTCGTTGGAGGCCTGTGACCCAGAGGCTCCGGGCTGCGCTACAGTGGATGTGGGCGCTTGCGTTACCGTGGGAGAAACCGTTTCAGTCTGTACAGCCACCGGGGCCACAGGCTCTGGAGGGGAGGTCCTCAGAATAGCGGTCTGCTCGCCCTGGCCATTGTTTTCCACCCGCAGCTCCGAGGTGGAAGGTAAGGACACGAATTTCCTGGATACCTCAGGAATTTCTAACACCTTGAAGTGAACCATTCCATAGCCGGCAACCGCCATGAGAACCACCGCCCAGAGTGCAAGCCAGCGGGCCCCGGTTCGCGAAGAGCGTCTGCGCACCACCGTCTTTGCACGGCTGATGGGGTCCTTGTGGCTCATATCCGCCAGTAAGGAAGCCGCTGTATAGGTGCGGTGGCGCCGTTCAAACGCAAGGGCTTTGGAAAGCGCCAGCCATTGTTGTTCGGTCAATCCAGACCTGCGCTTGACCTCCAGTTTGGCATCCCTGGCGCGTGTCGCCCGAACCCTGCCAAAGGGGTGTTCTCCGGTGAGCAATTCATAGCCGATACAGGCCAGGGAATAGACATCATCGCTGCGATCCGGCTTCAAACCATCCAGTCGCTCCGGACTGAAATAAATGGGCGTATTCACACCATAGGTTTCAGCACCCAGCCTGGGCTTTTCCGCATTCTCCGCGCCATATTCATAAAGAGCACCGGCAATACCAAAATTCATCACCTTGACTTTTCCATCATCACCGATGAGCACATTGGCCGGAGTGAAATCCCCATGCAAGATACCGTGCTCATGAGCATGATGCAGCGCATTGCCCATTTCATTGAAGATACATAATTTTTCTTCTTCCGATAATTGCTGGCCATGGGTAAAGCGGAATATCCTTCCCAGAGACTGGCCGCTGAGATATTCCTGTACCAGATACACCGTGGCACCATCGCGATTGAAATCGTAACTGGCTGCAATATTCGGATGCTCGAGATTTTGGACCTTGCGGGCACTCTGTTGCAGCTGCTCAAACCACGACTTGCCGGGCTCATAGGTCTGCTTGAACAGGTGTATGGTGACCAGCTCCTTGGCAGAGGAATCATCCGGTTTTTGCAGGTCCCTGGCCTTATATACCCTGCTGAAGCCACCTGCCGCGATGAGTTCCAGCAATTCATACCGCTGGTCGATGATGGACCCGAGTTTATCCGAGGCTTCCGTCTCGGAACCTTCGTTACCTTGCGGGCTTGCCACTCCGGTGGCTTCTACCGCCTTGTTCCGATCTGTTCCGGTTACCGCTTTCTGATCAACTTGGTGGCCCGGCTGCGCTGCTACGTTTGCCTGAGCGCTTGCAGAAGTCGCGAGCCTATCAGGTTCATCATTACCCGCACTGGCCTGGATGTACTCTTCAATGGAACTGCGGATTTCCTGGGAGATGGGCTTGAAGGTGCTCACCACCAACAGGGTATTGAGCATACGCTCGGCAGTGATGCTGCCTTCAGCCAACAAAACATCAATTTCAGCGTACACTTCATCCAGGCTGCACTCCCCGCTACGGAACCGAGTCAGGGTCTGAACAAAATCAGCCATGATGGGTCTTCCGCAGCATAGTGGGGGCTGTATTCATACGCATTCCGGGCATACGCACAAAACAAGAACTGGGGAATACCCGCCCGATACCGGCTAGTTGTAGACTAAGGAAATTCATTTTTATCCTGAATTCAAACATGGATCACATGAGGGCATCCGTTCCACCTGTCTTATTCATTTGATGATAGCAGCCTCTCCCATGCCCTTCCCAGGGCCTGTCAACCTTCGGCATTTACCAATCAATCCTCTAATCAAGTATACATCTCTCCCTCACCCGGCATGGTAGTTATCAGGCGCCAACCTTCCTCGCAGAAAACGGCTACCCGGTCCAGGCTGTGCCTCTGCCCGGCCTCGGCATCCTTATCAGCCTGGCGAACATCATGGCAGTGGCTTCCCTGCATTTTCCCCACTACCGGACGAGGAGATCAAATCCTCCGATGCATGATCGGGTGCGGTTCCCTGCCGTTTATTTTCCAGCAAGATGGTCAATTTCACTTGTTCCAGTGTGTCCAGCAGCAATTCGTCTTCGGGGTTGATGGCCACGGCTTTTTCAAGATTGTTTTTTGCCGCCAGCCAGTCCCGGTTACGAACAGCCGCTTCAGCCCAAAGGGTATACTTGGAAGTGATTTCCGCCATACCCGTCAGGGCGGCCGCATTACCGGGTTCCAGCTCCAATACCCTGCGAAAGGTTTCCAGTGCATTATCTCCTTCCGGGGATGACAGCCGTTGCCGTTTGAGCTGTCTTTCCGCCCGCAGCAATAATTCATCCAGCCTGTCCGCCGATGCCCCTGCATCGGTCTCAGGTAATGGTTCCTCTGCCATAGGAAGCTGCGTAGCCGGCGCGGCAGCCGATGGAGCAATGGCCGCCACAGAGCGCACCACGGCATCCGGTAGTTCCGCTTGTGCAAGCAATGATGGGGTTTTACCCGGTGGCGCTGTGGGCCTTGGCTCCTTTTCCGCCTCGTGGATGGAAGCATCTTGAGAAACATGGGTGGATTGCGCTGCATCGATGTTCAGTAGTGGATGTATGTCGGGAAAAAACTGAAACCCTGCAAAACCCAACACCAGGATAAACAGGGACATTACCAGGGCAGATTGGCCACCACGCAAGGACCAGGGCAGTACTGTGCTGTTACGGGATCCGCGCTGGAATTCAGACAGAAAGGTATCTATGGAATAAGGACGCTCATCCCGATCGAAATCAAGGCCGCGCGCCAGGATGGCCAGTTGCCGTGTATTCAGACCCTGGCGCGGCATCACTCGGCGACCTGCCAGCAGTGCGGAAGAGGCGCGCATACGGTCAAAGGGATGATGCCCTGTAAGTAATTCATAGCTCAGGCAGGCAAGGCTATACAGGTCATCACGGGGATCCGGCTTACAGGACCCCAGTAGTTCGGGACTGGCATAGTCCAGGCTAAGGGCGCTGAAGCTGCCGATCTCCATGGAAGGTACCGATTCCAGTAAATGACGCATCGTGCGCAGTGTTTGATGTAAGCCGAAATCCTGCGTGATGACTTCACCCGAGTCATTGATAAAGATACTGGAGGGCTTGAGGTCACCGTGAACAATGCCTTGTTGATGGGCATACCGCAAGGCGTCTCCCACTTCCTGAATGATCTTCAATGCCTTTGCACGGGGCATTTCCCTGCCATTCCGGTCACGCAGCCAATGCCCCAGGGACGCCCCTTCCAGGTAGTCTGACACCAGATAGACTGTAGTGCCCTCACAAAACAGCGTCTGTACACAATGGATACCCGAATGCTGCAGACGCTGATGGGAATTCAGCCAGTCAGAAAGCGTCCTGATACCCTCATCCAGGGTTTCGCCTTTGAGAGGGATGGCGCGCACACAATACCAAATCTGTCCCGCCGTATCATTTTCCCTGCGTGCCTTATAAAGCGTGCCCATACCACCTGTGGCAATGGTTTCTGCCAGTTCATATCCATGTAACGTTTCCATCATAGGTGGCACCTTGCGCATAGTAGTAGCCAGTCCGCACCATGATTCACAGGAAATCAAAGAGAAGCGCCGGTCTGTCTGCCAGGCCGGTATCGCCAGTCATCGGGGTTCAGCCCAGTTCCATAGAATCATGCTCCCGTAGGTGGGTATGCGTTTTGCCGTGGTTGGCCACTCTCGTCAATGGCGTACCGCGGGGTCAGCCGGCAGCCGCCAAGTACTATGCAAAATAACGCACACCTTATTGTTATTTAAGCTTTTTCCCGATGAATTGCCATGTGAGGACTGTCACCGGATGGCGCTTCAGGAAACACGCCATGGGAATACTATCACTTCTGGCCGAAAGGTGGTCAAATGCCACGCCTCAGCAATACCCTGATCAGGATGACTTCGGGCTGCGGTTCTTAACCGTGCAGGTACTGGCGGTACAGCGGGAAGGGTAATGGTTTGCCGAGTATTGGCCGTGTATTTCTTGCCCCCTGACCTTACGGTAAACCAACCTGCAACACGTGCAATAGCGCAGACGGATCCTAGGCTTTTTCCGTCAGTTCCAGGTGTTTTCGTTCCAGTTCTGCCACCTGTTTTTCCAGTTCTTCAATGGTGGCTTCCTTGAATTCCAGTAAGGCTTCCAGTTCCTGTACCTTGATTTCAAGCTCTTCATCGGTGTGGCCACTTCCTTCC
>CBDUNQ010000096.1:0-7266 GCA_965368625.1 uncultured Gammaproteobacteria bacterium | reverse complement strand
ACAGGCCCGCTGGGCCACAACCCCCAGCCGCTGGCGGTTGGCCGGCTATTACTTTTTGGCCGCAGTGGCACTGGCTTCCCTGGCATTCTGGTATCAGGGTGCCTTTCTCTGGTTACTCTGGCCCGCCGTATCCCTGTTGCTGGTGGCCGTGAATTACGCCTTTTTTGGCAGTGCCGGCTTTCAGAAAACTCCGCAAGGAATCATGAGTCCGGCCGCTCGCTGGCTGTTCCTTCCCTATCGTATGGGCGCCTACCTCAATAGATGCCTGTGGACCCGGGGGGTAACCAAGGCTTCCGCCATTACCGACCATATCCATCTCGGGCGCTTTCCCGCGCGCAACGAGCTGGTGAAAACCCAATACGCTGCGGTAATTGATGTATGTGCCGAATTTCAGGCCCCTTGCTGTTCCGCGGATTGGCATAGCTTTCCCATGCTGGATCTCCAATTACCTGCACAAAGCCATCTACTTCAGGCCGCACGCCAACTGGATACCGTGCAGCAACAGGGCCAGGTGCTGGTGGTCTGTGCCCTGGGGTATGCCCGCAGCGCCCTGACCGTTGCGGCCTGGCTACTGATCAGTGGGCGCTGCCAGACGGTTCACCAGGCCATTTCCACGGTAACCACGGCACGGCCGGGTGCGGTATTTTCCCCGGGTGCGCGCCGGCTCCTGGAAGATCTGACCCGGACATTCCGGTGAGTATCAGGACGGCGAACCAACAGGAGCTTGCCAACCTGCACACCGGGATAGCCCTGCTGGCGCAGTACAGGATCCCCCATTTCCTCTCCCTGGGCACCAGTGTCTGTGTGGCCCTGTTGGCAACCTGTTGTACCGCTATCGGTATGATTACCCTGCCCCTGGCAAGCGGGATCACCGTCATCCTGTTACTTGGCATCCTTGAGCATGTATATGCCGGCCGCATCTCCTTTGATCTTGCCCTGTTACACCGGCTTGCCAGGCAGGCGGATGCACTGGAGGCTGGCCTTACCCAATTGGATCACTCCCTGGTCCAGCTGCTGGGGATTCCAACACAGAAAACCGGACGTAGTATCGACAGCCGTCTGCGCGCCTGTCTGCAATTACTCAAGATCCAGACCACCCTCTGTCTGTTGCAGTATTCTGCCATTGTGGTCATGACCTGGGCTGGTCTCGCGGCATCCTAGCCCACAATCACCGGTTACCGGTGGAAGATTGCACCGGTGATACACCTGCAAACGAGGGGAGTACCCACCAAAGTATGTGTAGCTGCAATCTACTGATTAAAAACTAAATATTCCCAATAAATAATGAGTACTTTATTTATATATAGTTATTTATAATTTGAGACTTCAGGATTTATTATCATAATGCCCACGGATTCATACTTATAATTTATTGTATTGCTTATAAAAAATTATACGCCAAGGATTCATTATCCCAACTATGGCCTTACCCAGTATCCACAGCGCAGCCATGCCCTGTTGGAATTGACCTGCACTTCATAACAGGTATTGCCTGAGTGGAGCGGGTGGAAAAAAATCAATCGGTACTGTAACGTGGGGGTGCTGGCGGATATCTACATAACTTACTATTATATATAGTATTTATATACATAAATATGGTTGTCTGTATATTTTTATATAGCCTTTTAATTTTATATTTGACTAAAAATATTCATGGCGGCGCGGATCCATTCGGCACAAACCCCTGAGCACCGGAAAAATCCTGCTGTCGCCAGGCTTCATAGAGAAAAACGGCTACAGCATTACTCAGATTCAGACTTCGGCTGTCCGCCACCATGGGAAGCCGCAACACAAAGTCGTCACCGCAGGCGGAGAGCACGGAGGCGGGAAGTCCGCGGGATTCGGGGCCAAACAACAGCGCATCTCCCGCCTGGAAGGAAACCCCGGTATAGTGACGCCGGCCTTTGGTTGAGCAAGCCCAGATCCGTGCAGGCTGCACGGCTTGCTGAAACTGGGTCAGGCTATCATGCACGGCCAACCGCGCCCATTCGTGGTAATCCAGACCGGCGCGCCGCAACTTGCGATCATCCAGGTCAAAACCCAGGGGACGGATCAAGTGCAGGTGGCTGCCAGTATTGGCGCAGAGGCGTATGATATTCCCCGTATTCGGTGGTATCTCGGGTTCATAAAGCACGATATGAAACATAGTGTGGATTCGGGGTGTTGGATTGACTAATAACCCTTGGCCCAGCAGCCCGGGGCAGGGAGTGATAATGAAGTCTGGTAGTGGTATTTCTCCTGAGGATCGCTCCCGCCTGGCCGTGGATTTTTGCGGCCTGCCGTTTGCCAATCCCCTGGTGTTACTTTCCGGCTGTGTAGGTTTCGGCGAAGAGTACACGCGCATCAAAGGCTTTTCCAATGAAGATGTGGGGGCCATTTGCCTGAAAGGCACGACGGGCGAAGCCCGCCTGGGTAACCCAGCCCATCGGGTCTATGAAACCCCCATGGGCATGCTCAATGCCATTGGCTTGCAGAACCCCGGCGTGGATGCCGTGGTGGACCGCATTCTTCCGCAGCTGGATTTTGCCGAAACCCGCTTCATTGCCAATGTCTCGGGTTCTACCTTGGAAGAATACATCGCCGTTACCCGCCGTTTTGATGACTCTCCCATCGATGCCATCGAAATCAATATTTCCTGCCCCAATGTCAAAGAAGGGGGAGTGGCCTTTGGCAATGACCCCGATATGTCAGCCCGTGTGGTAGCCGCCTGCCGAAGCGTTACCAAAAAACCACTTATCACCAAATTATCGCCAAATCAAACCAATATCGCCGAAAATGCCCGACGTTGCATCGAAGCCGGCACGGATGGCTTTGCCGTGATCAATACCTTGATGGGGATGGCCATCGATATTGAGTCACGCACAACGGTCATCGGCAATAATCAGGGAGGCCTTTCCGGCCCGGCCATCAAGCCCATTGCCCTGCTGAAGGTTCATCAGGTATATCAGGTGTGTAAGGAACACAATATTCCCATCATCGGGCAGGGCGGGGTGGCCAGTGCCCAGGATGCCATTGAATTTCTCATCGCAGGCGCCTCGGCGGTGGGAATCGGCACAGCCCTGTTTTACGACCCCCTGATCTGCCCTTCCATCAATGAAGGGATTCTGGCGTACATGGACCGCCATGGCATCGCCCGGGTAGGCGACCTGGTAGGTAGCCTGCGCCTACATGACGCCCCTCGCCGCTCCTCGGCCTGTAGTAACTAACTAATTGTAAAATATATAATTTATATATATAACTCCAAATAATCCCCGAGTTGGAATGAACCTTGCCTCTTACTGGATGCAGGGTGAAGTTCGCCATTTTCTTGACGTAAACAATTCCCTGCAAAACAACAGATTCCCTACTTTTGACCGATAGTTAGGTGAACTCAGGGTCCTGATGGAAGCCAAGGCTTGCCCGGACCCGTTGCTGGCCACGGTGGGACGCCACCCTGGTATACAAGGAACGACAGGGACAACATGCAACAGCAGATCAATCTGTATCAGCCGATTTTCCGCAAGGAGCGCAAGATCTTTTCTGCCCGTGCGCTCCTGCTGATCCTGTTGGTCTGTGTAACGGTCATGATGGTCATTGCCGTATATTTCCAGCTTCGTGTGGTAAGCATGCAGCAATTGGAAAAGGACTTACTCCAGCAGCAGGATAACCTCCGCTACAGCATTGAATCCCTGAAACAGAAAGACGATGGTGCCGAACTGGAAGCCCTGGAAGCGGAAATTGCCGCCGCAAGGGAAACGCTGCGCGGTAGAGAGAATATCCTGCAACAGATGCAGGCTTACAGCGGGCAGCACCGCACGCGCTTTTCGCCTTATCTGAGCGCCCTGTCGCGTCAGCGAATTTCCGGCCTCTGGCTGACCCATATTCTCATTGAAGATGCTGGAGCCTCCGCCCTGTTGAGAGGTGTCGCCCTGGAGGCGGATTTGATTCCACGTTACCTGCAAATGCTTCCCAATGAGCAAAGCCTGCAGGCATTACATTTTCAACAGGTAGAGATTAACCGTCAGCAGAATGATCCAAGGCGTTTGGACTTTCAGTTGCAGACTCCGTATCAAGAGGATCTGCAGCCATGAAAGAACGGATGCTTCACTGGCAGGAAGTCATTGATGCCTTTGGCCTTCGCGAACGCATCTTCATGCTGCTGGGCAGTATTGCCATACTCTTTTTCCTGATGGATACACTGGTTTATCAACCCGCCATGGACAAACAGAAAAGAACCACCAATGCCATCGAGAATCTGCAGCTGCAGATGTCGGTGCTGGAGATGGAAGCCCAATCCCTGAACCAGGAAAATGCGGGGGCGGAACCATACGCTGACCGGCAACGGCATCTTCGGGAATTGCATGAACGCCGTAAGGCTGTGGATAACACCCTGCAGCAACAGCTTGGTCTGGTGGTGGAACCTGCACAGGCCGCACAGTTGCTGAAACTTTTACAGTTGAGCACGGAAGTTGCCAGGCTGGACGCTTCCGATGATTCAGTGCAGGGAAATACCCTGCCACAGAATCTCGGTCGTTATCAATTGACTCTGCAACTGGAGGGCAATTTTATTTCCGCTCAGCGGTTTCTTGAAAAGATCGAAAATCTGTCATGGGCCCTGTTTACTGAACAACTGGATATTACGGTAACCAAGCATCCCAATGCCATTATCACCTTGAAAATTTATACACTGGGAAGTTATGGAGGCTTACCATGACATGGCTGCAATCTATCCTGTGTCTGTGCCTGGTGACAGCCCCGGTCTCCGTCGCGCTCGCACAAAGTCAAGCGGGAGATCCCACCGCACCCAGTGACCCTGCTGGCTATGCGACCAAGAAAATCGCCAGCAAACGTGAACCCGGCTGGGCACTGCATTCCACGCTGATCAGTGACTCGCGCAAAATTGCCATCATCAATGGCAGGGCATTCACAGAAGGGGAAAGGGTGGGCAGTGCACGTGTGCTGCATATTCGCAGCCAGGAAGTGGTGCTGGCCACGCCGAAACAACAGATCACATTGCGGCTGTTACCAAAAAACCTGCGCAACGCACAACCGTGAGTATCGCTATGAATCAGAATCAAACCTTTGTTACCAAACTCGGCATATTCACCCTGTGCCTGTTTCTTTCCGCTTGCCAATCGAATCCGACGAGAGAAAGCAGCGCCATTGAAAAATCATTGGATGAAAGCCTGAAAATCACCGATATTCCGGAAAAGCCACCGCTGGAAATCACCGATGCGCTATTGCCGCCTTTGGAATCACAACTCCCCGCCAGCATGCCGCCTTTGCTGGAAGACCGATTCGATGTTTCTGTAAAAAACGCGCCCGCACAGGAATTCTTCATGAGCCTGGTGGCCGGTACCAGTCAGAACATGGTGGTTCACCCGGGTGTCGAAGGGGAAATTTCACTGACACTCAATAACGTTACCATCGAAGAAGTTCTGGATACGGTTCAGGATATGTATGGCTATCAATATCGCCGCGGCCGTAACCTGTATCAGGTATTGCCGGCCCGCATGCGCTCCAAGATTTACAAGGTAGACTATATCAATGTAACCCGCAGTGGTACTTCCAGCACCCGCATCAGCTCCGGCCAGGTTACGCAGAATACCGTCAACAGTGATGATAGTAGTGGTGAAACCGCTAAGCCCAGCAAAGCCCAGGAAGGGCCGGCCTCGGGTAGCGAAGTGAGCACCCGTTCCGAATCCAATTTCTGGGGCGATCTGCAAACCGCAGTGAAAATGATTGTCGGTGAAGAGGAAGGCCGTAGCGTGGTTGTCAATGCACAATCAGGCATCGTTGTAGTACGTGCCATGCCCGGTGAATTGCGCGATGTGGAAGACTTTCTTTCCACCATTGAAAATGTAGCCCATCGCCAGGTGTTACTGGAAGCCAAGATTCTGGAGGTTACGCTACGGGATAGTTTTCAGTCTGGCATCAACTGGGCCGCCATCGGTGAAGTAGCCGATAATAAAAACATCATCTTCAGTCAATCCGGAAACTTTATCGATCCTGGTGCCACCAATTCACTGGGTGGCGTCTTTACCATTGATGCCAATCTCAATGATTTCGCCGCCATGATTGAATTACTGCAATCCCAGGGCGATGTTCATGTACTATCGAGCCCACGGGTAGCCACCGTGAATAATCAAAAAGCGGTGATAAAGGTCGGCACCGATGAGTTTTTTGTTACCGATGTCAGCACCGATACGGATTCCACCACCACCGGTACCAGTCAGACGGTGGACGTGACGCTAACGCCCTTCTTTTCCGGAGTCGCCCTGGATGTTATTCCGCAAATCAGCGAGCAGGGCGAAGTAATTCTTCATATACACCCCACAGTGAGTGAAGTGGATGAAGAAATAAAGGAAATCGCCACCAGTACTTCAGAGTTTCTCAGCATACCCCTTGCCATGAGTACCGTACGCGAAACCGACACAATTATTCGCGCACGCTCTGGACAGGTAGTGGTCATCGGCGGCCTGATGGAGAACGTGGTCCGCGACCGCGTCGATAGAACCCCTGGTCTGGGTGAACTGCCGGTGGTAGGTGGCTTATTCCGTCAAACGAGTAAGCTTACGGTAAAAAGTGAGTTGGTCATTCTACTGCGCCCGATTGTAGAAACGGGAAGTACTTTATGGGCCGGTGATCTGCGTTCCACGGCAAGTCGCTTCCGTGACCTGCACCAGTCCGGTAGCGCGGGTGAGCGTGACCGCCTGTTGCAACAGTGGAGCCGCAACTGATCTGGTTGCTCTACCGGTCGCTACGGGAACGAGGAGGCGAATATGTATCAACAACATTTTGGCTTGAATACAGCGCCCTTTACCATTACACCGGATACCGGTTTTTTCCATAATGCCGGCACGCACCAGGAAGCCCTCAATGTACTTCTCGTCGCCCTGGAATCGGGTGAAGGTTTTATCAAGCTTACGGGTGAAGTAGGTACCGGAAAAACCCTGCTATGCCGCAAGGTCCTCAATACCTTGGATGACCGGTATGTTACTGCCTATATCCCCAATCCTTTTCTCAACCCAACCGCCTTGCGCATGGCCTTTGCCGAGGAATTGGGTATCAGCTTCGCGCGCAATATTGGTCAGCACCGCTTGCTGAAATTGATCAATGATCGCCTGATGGAATTGAATGCCGAGGGGAAACGGGTTGTATTGTTTCTCGATGAAGCCCAGGCAATTCCTGACGACAGCCTGGAAGCCCTGCGCCTGCTCACCAACCTGGAAACGGAACGGGAAAAATTACTCCTGGTGGTTTTGTTCGGTCAACCCGAACTGGACC
>CBDUNQ010000095.1:0-7268 GCA_965368625.1 uncultured Gammaproteobacteria bacterium | reverse complement strand
ACTTGCACCCGAAGCCCCAGCCGCCGGGGCCGCCGCCGACGCGGCACCCGTGCTGCCCGCCCCGTCGCTCATGGGCATGCCTCCACGCACCGGACGACGCGACAACAATTGGCAGATGGTATCGAATAACTCTTCACCCACCGTGGAGCCCTGACCGGTGACAGGTTGCTGCATCGGTGCCGCCGTAGCACTTCCCTGGGCAGCACCTCCGGGCATGCCACCTCCAGGCATAGACCCCCCGGGCATAGAACCGTCCGCCGCAGAGGCCTGCATTTCTTCAGGTGCCTCCTGCCCCGCTGGCGCCGGCCCGCTTTTGGCGTTGGGACGCTTGCGGATCTCATACTTCAGGTTTTTCAGTAACCCCGCTTCCACCAGGCGCTGGTTGTATTGTTTCAGCAGGTCGCCCGCCTTACTCATGACAAATTTATCAAAGAGTACGTAGACAATAATCTTCAGCTTGGGCGCCAGCTCCAGCTCTTGTGTGGCAATCCGAAAACATTCCGCGATTTGTTCCGGACCACCGGGAACTTCATTTGCCTCCAGCTTTCTGCCGCCAATCACTAATGCGAGACGCTGCTGCAAGGCATAAATTTCATTGGAAAAATTCATATTCGCCTTGGATAGCATGTTCTGCAGGGCAACATTTTCCTCAGCCACATCCTTTTCCAGCAGGGAAAAGCCATCTTCGACCTCCTGCCCGGCTTTGTCAGAAGCGCTGGAGTCCGTGGTCATAAAATGACGGAACCCCTTTTCCAGCTCATCCTGAAACAGCGTTTCCACGATTGAGCGTTTGACCCGTATCTCCTTCATGGCTTCAAAAAACCGCTGCTGCGCGGTATTGCTTTCGGCTTTTTCCGCAAACTCCAGCAAGGCCACATCGGAATTTTCGAACATATTGGCAAGCAGTGGCATCAGGTGGCTCACCACGATCTGCTGGCACTCTTCCATTACAACTTTAAACTTGGATCGCATCATCCCGTCTGTCACCAATTGTATAATTTCAATTCAACCCGGTTATGGGCGCATGTCTACAGCATCCCCTTCAGGATAGCCTGTCAAACAGGAACAGGAGAGAATGGTTGATATCGGCCTCCAGCCCCGTTTCTGAATCCTACCATCACCCAGGCCACCCACCCATACAAAATGGGCAACCGGATAATTTTTAAAGATAAATTAACAAATCCATATACTTGGAGACATCATACCGGGCTTTGGCAACGCTGCACAGTCGAATGAGCAGGCGCACAGGCGCCAGCCAAAGTCCAACACGGGGCGTACCACGGATAATGGGCTTGCCCCATGGGCACTCACATAAAGGTTAGCGGTGCTTTACAGGCCAGCCAAGCATCTCCAGGAACACCCCCATACGCCATCCTGGTGGCGAAAACTGACTCAGGGCATGGCAATACATAGAGTAGCCGGGCATACTCTCTCCCTGCTGTCGTACTGAAAAAGCTGGAGGAATACAGGCATGTCCGTAGGTGAACATTGCTGCCGCATGGTTTCCGTCATCCATCCCGGGGAAAGCGTAATGAGTGCCGCCAAACTCATGCGTGAACATCATGTGGGAGATGTAGTGGTGGTAGAGGCTCAATCTCAAGGCAACAAACCCGTTGGCATCCTCACTGACCGCGACATTGTTCTTGAGCTGATCGCTAAAAACATCAGCCTGGATCAGGTTACCGTGGGCGACGCCATGAGCTATGACCTGTATTCGTTACCGGAAGATATGGATTTACTGGAAGCGGTAGCGGAAATGCGCAGCCGGGCGGTACGGCGCGCACCAGTGATCAATCAGGAAGGCATGCTGGTGGGGATCCTCAGCATCGACGATGTATTGGGCATACTTGCCGAATTGCTGAAAGACCTCAGCCTGCTGGTCAACAAGGGGCGAAGAAGAGAGCGTGCCCTGCGCAGCTAAGGGTTTTACACATAAAAAAATGGCGGCCTGAGGGCCGCCATTTTCCACTTCACAGGAGGAAGAAGTCCTGCTTACCGCTTTTTCCCACGACGGGAAACCCCGACCAGACCCAGCAATCCGGAACCAAACAACCATACGGCGGCAGGTACCGGCACCGCGGTGCTGGTGCTGAAACTATTCACATCCCAGGTACCACTAATCAAAAATCCGGCGTCGTCCTGAGCATCAAAGAAATCAAACAATGAATCAAAGTAGCTGAACTCACTGAAGGATGCAGCGAAGTTCACATCATCGGGTACACCACCGAAAAAACCGATGCTGGCGCCACCAGCACCAAACAAATCATCGTCAGCCTCGGTCAATACAACGGAACCCACGGTGATGGTCAAACTGTTCCCGCTACCGGCATCAAAGGAAACGGTTCCAGTGCCTCCGGAAAGGGCGGCATCATCAAAAACACCCGTCGCGGTAATGGTATCCGGTTCAAGCAAACCAAAGGCATTGCCCGCTTCCGCATAATCCACATTACCGGTCATTGAGAAATTCACCAATGCCGCCTGGCTTACGCCCGATACCGACATCATGACTACCGTTGCCAGGGCTGCACCACGGGCCTTTTCTATTATGGTCATTATTTCCTCCTCCAATTTCCTTTGTATTCTTTCATTTTCCGTCTGCATTGTTTTTTCTGTCAGACGGGTACCTCGAATCACCTTTGCTCTATTACTGAATCAGGGCGCATTTGCGCTACAGGCAGACACCAATTGATTGAAACAACCCTGCGCTTCTTCCTGGTTCAATTGATTGAAGCGACGGGAAATCTTCGGCTCCACAGCAGTATCGGTAAAGCGGCACATGGCACGATCCAAATCCATACTGGCAAACTGATTGGGACTGGTATTACGAATCAACACACTGGTAGCATCCTGCACGCAACTCAGCGAACTGCCACTGGTCACCGCGGCCAACTCACTGCTTGACCAGCAGGGGCACGCCACCTGCAGACAGGGCATATCGGGATCCCCCGCCCGCATCTTTTTACGATAGTTGGCAAGAATCTTGTTATTCGGCGGCTCTTTGTCGCCAACCAGATCCAGGTCCTGGGCTTCGCAATAGGCATTGCAAAGACCGTACAGGCCAGGGGTGGCCCCCTGCAGTACATCACAGACCCCTTCGTTGGCTGGCGTAACGCCATCTGCAGTTACTGCGTGCAGTGGCCCACTGACAAACAGCAGACCAAAGAGCATGGTAATGGCGAGTGCCAAGGTACGTTTGCACTGAGCCATTCGAGAGAAAATCACAGGCAATTCTGCAAAAAGATAGTCAAGACGCGTATTTTTATTCATTGTTTCTCCAACCCATTGGATTTTTCTGCTAAACACGCGATCCAGTGCGTTGAAGTTATACTGCGTCCTGCAGCAAATCAATTGAATGCAACATCTATACCGAAATATTTTCTTACTAATTTACAACAACTTAACAAGGGCGTCCCTGCAACCTCCGGAACAACTTGTTAATTTTTCCGACACGACTGACTGAAAGACATCGCAACACATCTGAAATTTATTTAAGAATTACAATCAGTTGCCGTAAATGAACCCGCTCAGCATCCCATTGTAATGAATTCCAACAAGCCACTTGTCCCACTCCCAACCGTAATCGCTCTGACTCCCTTACAAGCAAGAGCGTCTCCAGGGCCTTGTATTCCTGCTACGCCAATCAAAAAAAAGCCCGCACACGGCGGGCTTCTCTAACTCATTGAAAATATGGTGCCGACACGAGGACTTGAACCCCGAACCTACTGATTACAAATCAGTTGCACTACCAGTTGTGCTATGTCGGCAATGGTGGATAGCTGGGCGAAATTGTAGGCATTTCAGGCCTAAAGGGCAATCTATTGGCATTCGGCCGGTTGCAGATTACTTTCCAAACCATCATCTCGCATCCCTTGCCAGAAGGCATCATCCAAGAACCTGGGGCCGGGCTCCATAAGATCCAGCCAATGGGCCTTGCGGGTACGGTAGCGTGGCTCCAGGTAGGGGGCAAACCCCAGTTTTGCAATGCGCTTGCGATGTGCATCCGCCACCCGCTCACGGGAAAAGGCGCCCAGGGAAATAATGTTGTTTTTCCCAACAAAATAATCTGTAATTCCTGCCTGCACCAACACATCCACCACCGCTTGCGCCTCTTGGGGCGAGGCGACCTGAAGAAACACCCAATAGCCGATCTGCTCTTTCACCACACTACTGCGCTGTCGAACCTCAAGGTCTTCCGCCGTGAGGCGCTCCAGCAAAGCCTGCACAGTGGGCAGATCGTAAAAGGGACCCAGCGTATGACAACGAGGAGGTGGCGACTTCACACTTTGTGGAATTTCTTCCGCTTCAGAAGAAGCTTCCTGCACCTCCGCTTCCGGCGGAATTTCCATCGCACTATCCGCAATATCCTTCGGCTTGTCGGGCATCAGCCCGGATTCCAGAAGGATGGATTCCGAAGGCAATGAGGGTTCCGTCTTTGTATGCTCATCTGCCTGAGCGGGGAATTCTTCTGGCACCGGCTGTTCCTCTATCAATACCAGCGGAGGTACACCCGTGGGATCCGGTTTGTCGCTTTGTGTTGCCGAGGGGATATGACTCCAGGGCGCCATAAACCAGACCCAGAAAACCAGGTTAATGAGTAGTAAAAAAATGATCAGGTATCGCATTCCGTTACATCAGCTATGATGGCTAATCCCTGCAGCACCAGATCTGGTTCAACTTTGCCGGTTACCCGCAGCATCGGGGCAATGCGTTGTGCGTCACCGCCGGTAATCAATACCTGCAATGAGTCGCCCAGCTCAGCGATCGCATCGGCCACGGCACGATCCAGCAGGGAAACCGCTGCATAAAGTGCGCCCCCCATTACGGCATTATCGGTATCACAGGCAAACAGTGCGACGTTTTCCGAGGAATGCTCAGCGGGATGATCGATATCCGGAGCACGATCAATAAGAGATTTTGCCATGAGCATCAGCCCCGGGATAATGAGGCCTCCCAAATGCACACCCTTGTCGTTCAACACATCAATGGTGATGGCAGTGCCACAGTCAATGATGCAAACCGGCGCCTTAACCTGCTGATGTGCCGCAATCAGGGCAGCCCAGCGGTCAACCCCCAGCTTGGCGGGAGCTCGGTAGGCATTTTTTACGCCACAGGCTTCTGCTTCCGCCACAATAAATTCCGGCGCCACTTTCCAGCGCCGCTTAATCCAGAGGTTGACGGATTTTTTCATAGCCGCTCCGGCCACATTACTTACCAGTACTCGAAGCGGTACTTCCAGATTGGCCCAATGTGCCTTTGCAAGGTCTTTAAATTCGCGGTCTTCTCGAGCTACTGCCCCCTGCCCCTGTAACCCCTTCTCACCATACTGTGCCCACTTCATTCGGGTATTACCCATATCCACAAGTAAAATCATGACCTGACACGCACACTCACTTCGCCTGATGAAAAGGAACGCAGTCCATTGGGGGTATCCAGCAGGAAAGCGCCATTCTGATCGATTCCTCTTCCCGTGCCCGTGAATCGCCCATTTGCCTGCAACACCTCCATCTCTTGCCCCAGAGTGATGTCGCTCTTCTCCCAGGCATTACGAAATGGCTCCAGGCCCTCTGCTTCAAACCGCGGCAAGACAATCAGCATCTGCTGTATCAACCTCCCTGCCAACTCATTACGGGAAACCCGTTCAGGGCTCATCTGACAGACATCGGACCACTGTTGATCAATGGTTTTCCCCTGATCCGCAGGCATGTCCACATTAACACCAATTCCAATGATTGCCAGACATGGGCCGGAAAATTCACCTGAAATTTCCACCAGAATACCGGCAAGTTTTTTCCCCTGGTAGTACAGGTCATTGGGCCATTTCAGGCCAGCACCCTGTAAACCCAGTGATTCCAGTGCTTGCACCAGCGCCAGCCCCATTACCAGGCTCAATCCGCTCAGTGAGGATGCAGAACGGTTGAACCGCCAGGCAAGTGACAGGTACAGATTTGCCCCAAAGGGTGAAACCCAGTTGCGGCCGCGCCGACCGCGACCCTGGGTCTGTTGTTCGGCGATACATACACTGCCGGATTGTACATTGGGCAGTTGACGGAAATATTCATTGGTGGAATCAATTTGATGAAACAGATCCAGACGCGTAAGCCCAAGATCCTCATTGCCAAGCGCAGCGAGTATTCGCTCTCGATCCAGTAACTCCAGAGAACTGCACAAGCGATATCCCTTGCCACGAATAGCCTGCACAGAAACCCCCATACGGCGCACGCGTTCAACATGCTTCCAGATGGCAGCACGGCTGACGCCCAAGGCGTCTCCCAGGGACTCTCCGGAGTGAAACTTGCCATTTGCAAGGATTTCAATTAATTGATAAGACACTGACATGGCGGGATTTTAGCATGCCCATGGCAATCCAACCCATGTACTGGATGCAAACCAGCATGTTTTTTTAAATCTGTATTCACCCTGCCAGGTAGGCTGCCAGGCAGGGCCGCAAGGCGCATAATTGCCGTAGAGAGGCTTACTGATTCAACGCCACCTCAAGCTCCATAAAGGTGGTGGCCACTTCAACCACATCCTCCATGGGTTTACCCAGTTGACGACAAATCTGATTCAGGGAAAACAAGCCGCGAATGGCAGACTTCCTGGTTCTGCGATCCGCATCCAATACCAAAGCATGACGCCTACCTACACGGCGCATACTCTCCACCACATCTTCCACCGAGGCATGCAGAACATCATCCATCATCATCACTTCCAGTAAATCATGCGGTGTCATGATTTCACGCACCATGATTTCCACATGCTTACGCCCATAGTTCGTCCGAAGCTGCATCGGTTTTTCACCCAATATATCGGTAGAGGTTATCAAGCCGAGAACCTGCTGGGCAGAATTGACCACCAACAGTAAGTGCACACCATATTCCTTCATACGGTGATGAGCCCATTCGATAGAAACATTGGGCTCAATGGTAACCACAGCCGTTTGGCGAAAATCAGTCATGCAAAGGATTGCGGGGCTGTGGCTGCTTACCTTGGCGGGTAATTCCTGGTGCGGCTGAAAATAACTGACCAGGGTGGTTAATGGGATCATCGTGATAGGATTGTTGTGCTCGACCATATTCAGCACTCCTAAAAATCTGGAAGAGATAACCTGTATATAGACCATGTAGCAGCTTTTTGCATGGGATATATAACCGAAGACTTATATACCTTGGCTTGTTCACCATGCCCTGTGCTCCTCTACAGAGAACCCGAAGGGTTCTGCGAGACTCGGTCAATCCCTTGCGATAACCAATAACGAAGAAGTGACGTCC
>CBDUNQ010000094.1:0-7357 GCA_965368625.1 uncultured Gammaproteobacteria bacterium | reverse complement strand
GGCCAGTGGAAATATATCGAACACTACACCGGGGAGGTTGAATTATATGATTTGGCAACAGACCCCTTTGAGTTGGAAAGCAGGCACAATGATACCAGTCTGTTGAGTATTCGTTATGCTTTGGCAGAAAGAGTCAATTTCTTCAAGGGTGTTGCTATTACCTCCCTTACACAGGATGAAAATAATTCATTGGTCAATTACCCTTTCAAGCATGAAATGAAGGCTTGGGGAGGGAACGGGGAATACACTTGGTCCATTGAGTCGGGGGAATTGCCAAACGGGCTTGTACTGGATCCGTACTCGGGTGTGATTAGTGGTATTCCCACGGTGACAGGCGTATTTGATGTGAGCCTGCGTGTGACCGACACAGCCCTGGCAAGGCATTCAGGGCTGCCGCAACAGAATGTTTCAGACTTGCGCATTAAAATCCTTGCGCTGGATTCCGATGGCGATGGTCTCAGTGATGCCTTTGAGCAGAAGATCGGCTCAAATATTTTTCTCGAGGATACCGATGGTGATGGCCTTTCCGACTATGAAGAAGTCTGCTTCGATGGGGATTGTGCTGTCTACATCACTCTTCCGGTGGGCACAGATACTCACGTATTACATCGCGATACGGACGAAGATGGTTGGTCAGACCACTTCGAAATCAGCAAGGGTTCCAGTCCTGTCAGCACTACAAATCAGCCAGTGCCTGTAGCAGATGGTGATATTAACGGGGATGGTATTATTGATTACAGAGATGTGCTCAAGGCCTTCCGGATAATCTATGGCATGGATATTCTGACCGAAATCAATAAGTATCACGGCGATATGGCTCCTATGAATAACGGTGTCTTGATGCCTGATGGAGTCATCGGGCTTAGTGATTATTTGTTGATACAAAGAAAAGTCCTGAATCAGTAATTGTTTGTAAGTCCGCAAAGGTCACTGCAAAGGGATTTGCGGTCATGCGGCCAACCCCTTTGCAGGATGGAATGAGCAATAATGGCTAAACCTGCGGTGACACGGACGCATCACTCGAGGTCGCTTATGATTTACTATGTTTTGCGCATCAGGAAGAATTCCCAAACCAGAAAGACATGCTTTTGTCCAGAAATTCATCGTACCGCATGTAGTGAGTGCCATCGCAGGAAAAGGTCAGGCTCACCATGCCATTGAAAATATTGATAGATGACATGCGTAAATACAGATTCTGGTCCGTGAGGCGCAGGGTTTGCAGATGATTCAAAATCCGCCCCATGTCCGCCTGTGGAATGACCGCGGTCTCTGGGTAGGTGTGCACCGGGTATGCCAGGCAGATATCCGCGTCCAGCGCAGCTTCATGATCGATTATGCGGTAGCGATACGGATCATCCACGGTCCAGAGTGTGAACTGACTGCTGGCAAAATGAATCTGACACTGAAACACGCCACGCAATGTAAGTAACTCTTCAAGGATGGAAAGGGATTCTTCCAGCTTGTGGTCCATGGGGCTTTCCACACGACTTTGCTGAAAAACCATGCCGCGGATGGCGGGATCCCCCTTGATTTGACGCCAATAACCGGGTTCTTCATAAAGCACGGCATTGGCGGGAAGATCCCGTAAATCAAAGTCGGCCCCTACATAGCCCAATGGGCATCCATTGCGATGGACGACCTGCAATGCAGTGAGTGAGGGACGATGCTGCATCTGGCTGATATAGGCATCCGATAATAAAAACCCCCAACTGGGTACTGATTCCTTCATATAGGGGCGCTGAGAGCGATCGCGTCCGAGGTGGCCACTGACAATGCCCTCTTGCCCGACATTTTCACTGATTTGTATGCAGTCGGTACCCACACAGTAGAGATAGGTGCAATAGGGTATATGGGTAAAGCCGGCCTTCAATTGCGCCGTCAAGGCGTCACGGTCTTCCCACAGAGGCAGGCATTGCTCTGCCAGTTGAGCCAATGGGGCATGTAGCTGGCGCGCCAGATGCTCGCGTTGTAGATAAATGCTTTCCTTCCAGGAGTGCGTGAAAGGTTGCTGTTGTTCACTCGTGTTGTACATCATACTGTTCACCGCGATTTCCTTATCCATAATCATGGTAATTCCCTGTCACTTTGATGCATGGGTCACGGCTTGGTTCCGCTCGTCCTATCCCGTTCAAAAAGGCGTTGATATATCCTCCAAAGGTCGTCGTTTGGCGACGCATTTGCACGGAATACGACTTCCCGCCATTTCCAAAAAGCCCATGTTCAACTCATTTGGTGCTTGTATATCAGGTAATTGATGCCTGGTATGCAATCGTGATCCATTCACACCGAATACTATAGTGCAAAAACCCTGCCTGTTATTGTGAACTATGAAAACCTTTTCACCCACCGGAGTTCACAGATTGGTATACACCTGTAGTAGTGGACGCTGTGGCTCAATCCGGGATTCCATTCCCTGTCACTAAACCAACGTCCAAAGTGAAGCATTGCACCCATATAGGGTAAGCGTGGCAATGGAATATTGCCCGATACGCTTTGTCAGGTTTGGGCATTCCATAGTGGCTAGGGCTACGACAAGGGCGGCAGTGTGAGCGAGGAATTTGAATTACGCACTGCCATCCATGGAGGGGTGTGTCGACTCGGCCATTCCAGAGGCTGCTAGCCCGGGGAATCCTACAAAAAACGGCCCATAAGCCTCTGTTGAGCACGTGAAAAGGGTGCTTCAGGAGTACGGTTAATACTTGACTAAATTACTAGGATATTATACAAGTAATACCCTAGTAATTTACTAAGGTATTAACCTACAACCTGTGAGGACAAGGAAATGAATGCAGCCATCCCCCGCGAGCGATTCAGTGACCTGCAGGAACTGCAGCATACTAAGATTCGGGATTTTTTGGCAATAAGTGCACAATACTTTGATTTATATGATATTAAATGGCAAGACACGCCTGAGCAGACATCCTGGGAGCGCGATGAAATCAGGGTGCCGTCAAAGGTATGTGAAGGCGCCCGGCAAGCATTTCTGGCACGGAGTACTGGCGCATGAGTGGCCCCGCAAACACTGCCTATGCCTTTCTGAACGATGCCTATGAGCATGGCTTTGTCACGGATATTGACGCCGATACCCTGCCACCGGGTTTGAATGAAGCGGTGATCCGTGTCATTTCCGCGAAAAAGCAGGAGCCCGAGTGGATGCTGGCCCAGCGGCTAAAGGCATACCATCACTGGTTGACCATGAAAAAACCGGAGTGGGCCCATGTGGATTGTGCTCCCATAGACTTCAACCATATCTCCTACTATTCCGCGCCCCGGAAAAAGGAAGAGGGCCCCCAAAGCCTGGAGGAAGTGGATCCGGCATTACTGGAAACCTACAACAAACTGGGCATCCCCCTGGAAGAACAGAAGGCCCTGGCCGGAGTGGCGGTGGATGCGGTATTTGACAGCGTATCCGTCGCGACGACATTTCGTAAAAAACTGGCAGAGAGTGGTGTGATTTTCTGTGCCATGTCGGAGGCGGTACGGGAATACCCCGAGCTGATCCAGAAGTACCTTGGAAGCGTCGTTCCCCATACCGATAATTTTTATGCTTCACTCAATGCCGCCGTATTCAGTGATGGTACCTTTGTCTACGTTCCAGAAGGGGTTCGTTGCCCCATGGAGCTATCCACGTATTTTCGCATCAATGAATCTAGAACCGGTCAATTTGAGCGCACACTCATTGTTGCCGAAGCCGGTAGCTATGTAAGTTATCTTGAAGGATGCACCGCACCCATGCGGGATGAAAATCAGCTTCATGCAGCCGTGGTAGAGCTCATCGCCATGGAAGATGCCACCATCAAGTATTCCACGGTGCAAAACTGGTATCCGGGGGATGAGCAGGGCCGCGGAGGTATTTATAACTTCGTAACCAAGCGTGGAGAATGCCGGGGTGATCGTGCACATATCTCCTGGACACAGGTGGAAACCGGCTCAGCCATCACCTGGAAATATCCAAGCTGCATCTTACGTGGAAATGATTCAGTAGGTGAGTTTTATTCGGTAGCGGTAACCAAGGGCAGGCAGCAGGCGGATACCGGCACCAAGATGATTCATCTGGGGAAAAACACCCGCAGTACCATCGTTTCCAAAGGGATATCCGCTGGTAAGGGGCAGAATACCTACCGTGGCCTGGTGCGCATCAGCCCGCGTGCCGAGCTGGCCCGAAATCATACCCAATGTGACTCGCTGCTATTGGGTGATCAATGTGGTGCCCATACCTTTCCCTACATGGAAGTGCGTAATCCATCTGCCAAGGTTGAGCATGAAGCGACGACATCGAAAATCGGAGAAGACCAATTGTTTTACTGTCGACAACGGGGATTATCGGAAGAAGATGCCGTTTCCATGATCGTCAATGGATTCTGCAAGGAAGTATTCAATGAACTACCCATGGAGTTTGCGGTAGAGGCGCAAAAATTGCTCAATCTGACCTTGGAAGGGGCAGTGGGTTGATTGAATTGAGGAATAGGAACAGGAGAACAATATGCTGAACATCGAGAATCTGCACGTGGACGTTGACGGCAAGCCCATACTCAAAGGACTTTCTCTCAATGTGCTGCCCGGTGAAGTGCACGCCATCATGGGACCTAACGGATCCGGAAAAAGTACGCTTGCTCATGTGCTTGCGGGCCGTGATGGCTATGAAGTGGTGGAAGGTGGAATCCGCTTTGCAGGTGATGACTTGCTGGAAATGAATACAGAAGCGCGCGCTCAGGCAGGCGTATTCCTCGCCATGCAGTATCCGGTTGAGTTGCCCGGCGTGAATAATATGGTATTCCTGAAGACTGCGATAAACAGTCTGCGGCGTGCACGGGGTGAGAAAGAACTCAATGCCGTGGAATTCATGCAGTACATGAAGCAGCAACTTGAAATCGTCCATATGGATCAAGCGCTGTTGAAGCGGAATGTAAATAGCGGTTTTTCCGGTGGAGAAAAAAAGCGAAATGAAATTCTGCAAATGGCCATGTTGCAGCCAAGGCTTGCCATCCTCGACGAAACCGATTCTGGGCTGGATATTGATGCGCTGAGAACCCTATCGGAAGGTGTCAATGCCCTGCGTACACCGGAGCGGGCCATCATCGTGGTTACCCACTACCAGCGCCTGCTGGACTACATCAAGCCAGATCATGTACACGTGCTTGCCCATGGAAAAATAATCCGATCCGGTGATAAGCGCCTGGCGCTGGAGCTGGAAGAGAAAGGTTATGGCTGGCTTACGGGAGAAGCAGCATGAATTCACCGGCAAGAGATATTACAGCAGATTGGGATGCAGTTTCCCCCCTGCCTGCGGGCCATGGTCTTCCCTGGCTGGAAAAACAGCGCAGGGAAGCACTCCATGCCTGTTCCGTGTTGTCTGTGCCGGACAGAAAGAGGGAGGAATGGCGTTACACCCAGGTTGATTCCCTGCTTGGTCATGGTTTTGCGCCACGGGAAACCATGGCGGAGGGACTGCAACATCTGGATATCGATGCATTGCGCTTACCCGGGTTGCATGCCCATAGTCTGGTATTTGCCAATGGCCGGTTTGTGCCATCCCTCTCACAGCTGGAGTCATTGCCGCAAGGAGTCATTGTCAGCGGATTGCGAGATGCCCTGGAGTGCCATCCAGACAGGGTGGCAGATCGGCTTGGCACCCTGGCGAAACCGGATCGGCACCCATTTGCTGCCATGAATAGTGCGGAAATGAATGATGGCCTGTTTTTGTACATGCCAGCGGGTGTGACGCTGCAGCAGCCTGTTGAGGTGCTGCATATTTCCATGGGACTGGATGAAGCGGTAGCGATTCAGCCGCGCAATCTCGTTATTCTGGGCCATGGTGCACGGGCCACATTGATAGAGCGCTATGTGGGCAGTGGAAAATCCGTGTATTTCAATAATGGCATCAGTGAAATCTGTCTTGATCAGGCTGCGGAACTCACTCATCTACGACTGCAGCAGGAAAGTGACAAAGCCTACCATCTGCACAGTGATTACATCGAGCAGGGTGGTGCCAGCAGTTATCAAAGTACGCGTTATTCCCTGGGAGGAATCTGGTCGCGAAATGAAATCAATGTCAGCTTCACAGCGGAAGAGGCAAGCGCGGAACTTTATGGATTGATGGCGATTGGTGATCGGCAATTGAATGATATCCATCTGAATGTGGATCACGGGGTTCCCGGTTGTGAAAGTAAATCCGAATTCAGATCATTATTGTATGGCAAGGGAAGAGGGGTATTTGACGGCCGTATTCATGTGGCGCCTGATGCACAGAAAACCATTGCCCATTTGAACAATGCCAATCTGATGCTGACCCGGGATGCGGAAATGGATACCAAGCCGCAGCTGGAGATCTATGCCGATGATGTTAAATGCAGTCATGGCACCACCATCGGTGAGCTGGAAGATACACAACTCTTTTATTTGCGCTCACGGGGTATTGAGGCGGATATGGCGCAACGGCTGTTATGCCTCGGTTTTACAGCGGAAATACTTGAGCGCTGTGCATTTGAACCGCTGCGTGAACAGATTGAACATGCAATCAGTCAAATGCTTGGTGCCAGCTCTGCCAGCTCTGCCAGCGGCAAGGCACAGGAGGGGTAAAGTTCATGAATTCAGTGAATGTGAATTTTTATCCGCATCTGGGTGCCAGCACGACAGATGCAGAGCACTTGTCGAAAGATGGCACACTGGAGGATCGTGTAATTGCTGCGATCCGTACCGTATTTGATCCCGAGTTACCGGTGAATGTGTATGACCTCGGCCTGATCTACGATCTTACGATCAATGACCAGGGTGAAGTGGATATCAAAATGACACTCACCAGCCCGGCTTGTCCGGTGGCGGGCAGTTTACCCTGTAAGGTGGAAAATGCCGTGCGTACGGTGGAAGGTATATCGGCGGTGCACCTGGAACTGGTGTGGGATCCCCCCTGGACACGGGAACGTATGAATGAAACTGCGCAGCTGGCGCTGGGTATTTTATAAGGGAGGCGTGTATGGCAATACAATTGACACCGGCCGCATCAGCCCATGTGAAGAAAATGCTGGCAAAAAAGGCAGATGCCCTGGGCCTTCGCCTGGGTACGCGTAAAAGCGGATGCAGTGGTTATGCCTATGTGGTGGACTATGCCCATGCCATTGACGACGGCGATCAGGTTTTTGAAAGCAATGGTGTGAAAGTGGTTGTAGACAATAGCAGTCTGCATCACCTTGATGGTATGACGGTGGATTATGTGAAAACCAATGTGCTTAATTCCGGTTTTGAATTTATCAATCCAAATGCAAAAGAAGCCTGTGGGTGCGGCGAATCCATAGCCTTTTAGGAGTAAGTCATGAATCAATTGGATGATATTAGTGAAGCCTTTGAGCTACTTGGTGAC
>CBDUNQ010000093.1:0-7369 GCA_965368625.1 uncultured Gammaproteobacteria bacterium | reverse complement strand
CTTCCAGGTGCAGTTTCGAACAATGAATACGCACTTGCCGCAAGGATCCCATGGGTTGCGGTAACTGCGCCTGTGCTGCATGCAAACGTGCTTCCAGTTCACCGGCCTGATTCCATTGCAAGCCCAGTTCCGCCTGCTGCACAGACCAGTCATGGCCCTGCAGGTCACCCAGGGAAAAGGTGATGGCTTCCAGCGCATGAACAGAAAATGGATTGAGGAAAAACAGAAAAACGGCAAGCCGCATGCCAGTGCTCCTGGCCACCCGCATTCAGTCGGGAAAGACACCGGTGGAAAGGTAACGGTCACCACGATCACAAATAATGGAAACGATGACGGCATCCTCCACCTGACGCGACAACTGCAGTGCTGCCGCCACCGCACCGCCGGAAGAGACCCCGCAAAAAATACCTTCCTGCGCCGCCAATGCCCGAGTGGTGGTTTCGGCGGCAGTTTGTTCCACATCGATTACCTGATCCACCCGCGAAGCTTCAAAAATGCTGGGCAGGTATTCCCTGGGCCAGCGACGGATACCGGGAATGGAAGAACCCTCCGTGGGTTGCACGCCGACAATCTGGATCTGCGGATTCTGCTCCTTGAGGAACCGCGACGTGCCCATGATGGTACCCGTGGTACCCATGGCACTTACGAAGTGGGTGATCTTGCCATCGGTATCACGCCAGATCTCCGGTCCGGTGCCTTCATAATGGGCCAAAGGATTGTCGGGATTGGAAAACTGGTCCAGTACCCGCCCACGACCTTCGGCTTCCATGGACTTGGCCAGATCCCGCGCCCCTTCCATGCTCTGTTCGCGGGTGACCAACAGGATTTCCGCACCAAAGGCCTTCATGGCCGCACGCCGTTCCACACTCATGTTTTCCGGCATGATCAATACCATACGGTATCCCTTCATGGCCGCGGCCATAGCCAGGGCAATACCGGTATTGCCACTGGTGGCTTCGATGAGCGTGTCACCGGGCCGAATATCGCCACGGGCTTCGGCATGCCGGATCATGCTCAATGCCGGTCGATCCTTGACTGAACCGGCCGGGTTATTACCCTCCAGCTTTACCAGGAGACGGTTGCGGGTGTTACCCGGCAGGCGTTGCAGGGCCACCAGCGGGGTATTGCCGACGAAATCTTCCAGCGTGTGCAGTTCCATGAGCGGCAGTGTACTTCATTTTCCTGGGTAAACAGAAGATTAGCGGATCCACTCCGGAAATCGGGGGCAGCGGCTGGGGATCCCGCTCCGAGCCGTGTCTGAAATCGAAGGTATCCGCGGTGGAATGGCCCTGAACTTCACGGGGGGATTCCTTTTGACCTGAAGGGAAAAACCCTGCAACATGGGCCACTGGAGCCACGCGACAAAGGATTTGTGCACGTTGTAACCCATGAGAAAATAACCAATATAGTGGAGTAGGTACCTGATGTTTCGCCATGCCCGCGGCTGCCGCGCCTCTCTATCCCTGCTGGCGCCGGTGACTTTGGCAGCCGCAATCCAGCTTTCCCCTTCTGTCCACGCAGCTCTTGGCGATGAAGCACAGTTTCTGGCCGATTTGCCCGTGGTGCTGTCTGCCACCCGGCTCAAACAATCGCGACATGAAAGTCCCACGGCCGTTACCGTAATTGACCGACATATGATTGCCGCCAGCGGTGCGCGCACGATCACCGATCTGATGCGCCTGGTTCCCGGCATGACGGCCGGGTTTGCCAATGGAAATCATCAGGTGATCAGCTATCACGGCATGTCCGATGAATTTTCCCGCCGCATGCAGGTACTGGTGGATGGCCGCTCTATTTATTTACCCAGCTTTGGCGGTATCCCCTGGACCAGTCTTCCGCTGGCCCTTGAAGACATTGACCGCATTGAAATCATCCGCGGCCCCAACAGTGCCAGCTATGGCTCCAATTCCTTTCTCGGAGTCATCAGTATCATCACCCGCCCGGCATTGGAAAGCCAGGGTATCTATAGCAAGGTCACCCGCGGCGATCACGACATTGCCGATGCGGTATTGCGCTATGGGCAACGCAGCGATCAGCTGGATTATCGCATTACCCTCAATTACCGGCAGGACGCAGGCTTCAATGGCGTTACCCACTATGGTGGGCGCGAATACGACAACAACGACTGGAGCCGGGTACGGGGAATCACCGGTCGGGCCTACTATCAGGCTGGCGCAATGGATCGCTGGGAATTTCATGCCGGCCTGAGTGAATCCCCGCAGGGCAATGGCACTTTTTACAATGACCCGGCGGACCCGCCACGCAGCTTCACTGAGCAGGCAAATTTTCTGCAGCTCCGCTGGGAACGCCAGCTGGGTAACGGCGATGATATACACCTGCAGTTTCATCGCGATGAGCTGGATACTGCGGATTATTATCGTGTACCCGTCGGTATCCCCCTCAGCAGCAGTCAGGTGAATGCACTGTTCGGGGTAGCCCTGCCCGCCACGCTGGTGGATGCCAGCGTCGATACCAGCCTGCGCACGCAGCGCTATGACCTGGAATTTCAGCATCGCTACAGCCCACTCCAGGGAACCCGCTTTGTCTGGGGCAGCAGTTTACGCACCGATCGGGCCCGCGCTCCCGGCTGGTTTGGCACGGAAGACTGGATATACAACCACTGGTTCCGCTTGTTTGGCAATGTGGAGCACCGCCTGAGTGATCGCCTGATGATCAATGCCGGTGCCATGCTGGAACGCAACACCATCATCGGTAACGACATCTCTCCGCGCATCGGTCTAAATTACCGTATCAATGATTACCATAGCGTGCGCGCCGCCTGTTCCAAGGCTTCACGCACACCGGCCATGATCGAGGAATTTTCCAACGTAAATGCCCTGCTTCGTGTGGACCTGGATACCGGCATGGGCATCAATACCCTGCTGCTACCGGAACAGTTGCTCTACAGCAGTTACGACCTTGGACGCGAGCGCATCAACTCCAGCGAGTTGGGCTACTTTGGTGAATTTTTTCAACGCCAGGTCAAACTGGATATGAAACTTTTCTATGATGAATTAGATTCATTGATCACTCAGACCACGCATCAAAACAAGCCCATCGCTATAGCGGATAACGATGTTATCGATTTTGAACATACCGATGCGGCACGTATCAAGGGCGTGGAAACCCAGATCGACTGGCGCCCGAGCACTCACACCAGTGTTCGTTTCGGACATGCCTACATCGAAATCGATAGCGATGACAACTGGGAAAACTATAGCACCAGCGCACCCCGCAACAGCTACATGCTGTTTGCCAGTCACCGCTTCCCAAGACAGCTGGATACCAGCCTGGCCTATCATTACAGCGATGAAATGGAATGGCTGGAATGGGAGAGCATCGACAGTATCAGCCGTCTTGATGTGCGCATTGCCAAGGGCTTCCGGCTTGATGGATATGATGCCCAACTGGCGCTGGTGGCCCAGAACGTGCTGGGTGATCATATTGAATTCCGTCGCGGCAATCATTTCGATCAGCGCACCTTTGTGCAACTGAGCCTGACGCCCCGATGAATTCCCCTAATCCAAGCGCAGGAGACAGGGTGCTGCCGGAAGCGTTGGGGCTTCAGGCGCGGGTATTTCCTGAGCATATACTTTCTGGCAATACACATAAGGAGTTCAGCACAACACCCCAGGACCCACATCACCTATCATCGGAATTACAGGGTACCAATGACATCGGGCAACTCCCCGGTATCAATGTAAAAAAATCATACCCAGCCGCCGGAAGCCAGGTTACATGAAGTACATGAAGTGGGGCTTACATCCGCCAGCCGCCAGACATTGGCTGACTATTTCACGGAACTATATAACACGGGGCCTTCTGCTGTTGTGGCTGACATTTATTGCGGCGTCCAGCGCGGTACAGGCACGTGAAAACACCACTATCATTGCCGTCATGAGCGAAGCACAGGGACCGTATCTGGCGGTAAGCAATGCACTGCGTACCAACCTGCGGGAGTTGATGAAGCCAAGTCAATTCCGGCTTGAGCAAATCGCGGTAGAGGACCTGCCGCATACCCGCCTGCAGGATGCACGTTTACTGATTGCCATTGGCAGCCACGCCTCACAACAGCTGGATGCCCTCGATTCCAGCGAGCCGGTATTACATCTGTTGATTCCTTCACAGGGGAACCAGCATTGCCAGCACCCGAACCACAGTGCCATCTATATCGACCAACCCTGGCAGCGCCAGCTGAACCTGGTACATCTCACACTACCGGGCAGTGAACATATCGGATTATTACTGGGCAGTACTTCCCAGAAATTACGGGAATCCCTGGAGTCGGCTATCAGTGAACGGCAATGGTATGCCCGAGTGGGATTGACCGCCAGCTCGGGGAATTATCTCGATGCTTTAAAGCGAATACTGGAACACAGCGAAGTATTACTGGCCGTTCCCGACCAACAGGTATTCAATCGCCAGAATCTGCAGGGCATTCTGTTGACCAGCTATCGACGCGAAGTGCCCATGATTGGTTTTTCACCGGGCTATGTACGCGCAGGGGCCCTGGCTGCTGTTTATTCCACACCGGAACAAATCGCCCAGCAGGCAGCGCACTGGGTACACAGGTACCTGCAGGGAACAGAAACGTCGTTACCTCCGCCCAGCCATCCGGAGATCTACAGTGTAGCGGTAAATCAACAGGTGGCCCGTTCTCTGGGGCTCCGGGTCCCACAGGAAGATGTCCTGTTGCAATATATGCAGCAACTGGAGATACAGCCATGATGGGAATGGGCATTCGCAGTCGTGTATTATTGCTGGCCATCCTGCCGGTACTGACACTGTCGCTGGTACTCAGTGGCTATTTCACCCACACCCGCCTCAAGGATCTCGATCAATCGCTGCGTAATCGTGGTCAGGCCATTGCCAACCAACTGGCGCCCGCCTGTGAATTCGGAGTATTTGCCGGTGATCGCTATCTGTTGCAGCAACAGGCGGATGCCGCCCTGCGCGAAGCCGATGTGGCCAACGTCATTATTGCGGATATAAATGGTACGATTCTGGTGGAAGCCGGCAATCCACGTCTGCAAACGGCCGGCCTTGGCACAAGCCCGGATCTGGTTTTCCATGTACCCGTAATTCAAACACGCCTCATTACGGATACCTACGATGAATTGCTCAGCCCCAATAGTGCTGAACTGGATATACCGAGCAATCAAGAGCACACCCTTGGTTCGGTGACCGTGGAGATGTCGCCACGTGCCACCAAACAGCGGCAACGCGAAGTACTATTGCACAGCTTGTTGATCACCCTCGCCCTGATCATCCTCAGCAGCTTGCTCGGTACCCGTATCGGGGCCAATATCATTCGCCCGGTATTACGTCTTACACGGGCTGTGGAACTACTGGGCAAAGGCGATCTCAATGCACGTGTGGAACCACATTCCAAAGGCGAACTGGGCAGCCTGGAGCATGGCATCAATACCATGGCGGAAGCACTGGAACGCAGTCGTGCCGAACTTCAGGATCAGGTAGGACAAGCCACCAGCGAATTACGCAACACACTGGCTGTCATGAACACCCAGAACCTGGAACTGCAGGAAGAACGCAAACGGGCCGAGCAGGCCAACAAGGTCAAATCGGAATTCCTGGCCAACATGAGTCATGAAATCCGCACCCCCATGAATGGCATCCTCGGCTTTGCGGATTTACTGTTACGCACCCCTATCGATGAAGAACAACGGGATTATGTGCGCACCATTCGCCAATCCACCACCAACCTGCTTACCATTGTCAATGACATACTGGATTTCTCAAAGATTGAATCGGGAAATCTCGTCATTGACGAAGTACCGTTCAATTTGCGGGAAACAGTGGAAGATGCCCTGGCCCTGCTGGAACCCGCTGCCCATGACAAAGAGCTGGAACTGGTGTTATTGATTTACAATGACGTGCCCAAATACCTGCTGGGTGACGCCATACGATTACGTCAGGTATTACTCAATCTGGTGGGCAATGCCATCAAGTTCACCAACCATGGCAGTGTGATTGTACGCATCATGCTGGAAGAGGAAACCGCGGAACAGACCTGCTTACGTTTTCAGGTACAGGATACCGGTATAGGTCTCACGCTGCCGGAGCAAAAGCGGTTGTTTATCGCCTTCAGCCAGGCAGACACTTCTGCCACCCGCCGCTTTGGCGGTACCGGCCTGGGCCTGGTGATCACCAAAAACCTGGTAGAACGCATGGGTGGCAACATCACCCTGGAAAGCGAACCGGGTATTGGTTCCAGCTTTTATTTCACACTGCCCTGCCGCAAACAAAAACGTATAGAACCGGTACTTCCGGAATATTCCTTCGGCAATCATCAGATTCTCTTGTGCGAGCCTCATCCCACCGCCCGGCTGGCAATATTGCATATGCTGGAAAACTGGAACCTGCAGGTCACCGAAGTGCAGGAACAGGGGGAGATTATGGAGCATATTGACAGTGGTGGCGCCAGCCGTTATCACCTGATCATGATCGGCTTGCCTGGCGGGCCACCCAGTGAAAGCGGCCTCACGCAACTGGTCCGGGAAATTCACGAACAAAGCCAGCTCCCCATAATACTGCTGGTGAATACAGCAGACCGGGACCGTATGCAGCGCCTATGCAGCAGTGGTGCTGATGCCTGCCTCAGCAAACCACTGCACTACGAGCCTTTACAGCGTGAATTGAATAAACTTCTGGGCGACAAGGCATCGAGCCGGGAAGATGCCGCCATACCCCGGCAACCCTTGCCGGCCCGCTTACAGGGTTTGCGGGTGCTGCTTGCCGACGACAACATCATCAACCGCAAGCTGTTGACTACACAAATGCATCAGCATCGGGCCCAGGTAAGTGAAGCGGCCAATGGACAGGAGGCACTGGAACTGGCTCTCCATATGCGCTTCGATATCATCCTTATGGATATTCAAATGCCCATTCTCAGTGGTGCGGAAGTGACACAGAAAGTGCGCGCCATCGCCGGCCCGAATCAACATACCCCAGTGGTCGCCCTGACCGCCAATGCCATGCCCGGCGAGCGTGAACGGCTTATTGCCATGGGTTTGAATGAATGCCTGATCAAACCGATTGGTGAGAAAGCCCTGGTGGATGCTTTGCTGCAATGGGCAAAACCGGGCACTATTCCCAAGGAAGAACAACTCATGGAACGGACTCAGAAACAGGAAGCAAGCCCCATGGATCAGGATGCATTGGTGCAAGAACTGCGCGGCATGCTGGCGGCTGAATTACCTCAGCATCGCCGCTGGCTGATAGAAGCCAGAGAACAGGGTGATATGGAGTTATTGTGTCAACGCGCCCATAAACTCAATGGTGCGGCCGCCTATTGCAAGGTACCTGATCTGAAAATCAAGATCGATTTGCTGGAGCGGCATCTGAAACA
>CBDUNQ010000092.1:0-7392 GCA_965368625.1 uncultured Gammaproteobacteria bacterium | reverse complement strand
CACCAAGTGACCCCATCGGGGTCACCCTGGCTGGCATGACCCGGCGCTGCAGCCGGGATACCCAAGACACAGAAGCAACCCACCCGTTACCAGAAAACCCGGCCCTAGTGGTAACTTTTCAACCCCGAAACACAAGACTCACATCATGAACCTGACCGAACTTAAAAAAAATTCCGCCGCTGAAGTTATCAAAATCGCCCAGGAAATGGGCATCGAAGGTACTGCCCGCTCCCGCAAGCAGGATGTCATCTTTTCCATCCTGAAATCCCACGCCAAAAGCGGTGAAGACATCTTCGGCGATGGTGTACTGGAAATCCTCCAGGATGGCTTTGGTTTTCTGCGTTCAGCGGACAGCTCCTATCTGGCCGGCCCTGACGACATCTATGTCTCACCCAGCCAGATCCGCCGCTTCAGCTTGCGCACCGGTGACACCGTAGCCGGCAAGATCCGCCCCCCCAAGGAAGGCGAGCGTTATTTCGCACTGCTCAAGGTGGATCAGATCAACTATGAGCCACCGGAAAACGCCAAGAACAAGGTGATGTTCGAAAACCTCACGCCCCTGCATGCCAATGAGCGCATGCAGCTGGAGCTGGGCAATGGCAGCACCGAAGACATCACCCCACGGGTCATCGACCTGTGCGCCCCCATCGGCAAGGGGCAGCGTGGTTTGATTGTTTCGCCACCCAAGGCCGGTAAAACCATGCTGCTGCAGAATGTGGCGCAAAGCATCGCCGCCAATCATCCCGAGTGTTACCTCATTGTGCTGCTCATAGATGAACGTCCGGAAGAAGTTACGGAAATGGCGCGCTCGGTACGCGGCGAAGTGGTTTCCAGTACCTTTGATGAACCGGCCAGCCGTCATGTACAGGTGGCGGAAATGGTGATTGAAAAGGCCAAACGCCTGGTGGAGCATAAAAAAGATGTAGTAATCCTGCTGGATTCCATCACCCGCCTGGCGCGCGCCTATAACACCGTAATCCCCTCTTCCGGCAAGGTCCTTACCGGTGGCGTGGATGCCAATGCCCTGCACCGCCCAAAGCGCTTCTTTGGCGCGGCCCGCAATATTGAAGAAGGTGGCTCGCTTACCATCATCGCCACCGCCCTGGTGGAAACCGGATCGCGTATGGACGATGTGATCTACGAGGAATTCAAGGGCACCGGCAACATGGAAATCCATCTTGACCGCAAGATTGCGGAAAAGCGTGTATACCCGGCCATCAATATCAACCGCTCCGGCACCCGCCGCGAAGAATTACTTACCAAGCCCGATGAACTGCAAAAGATCTGGATCCTGCGTAAGCTGTTACACCCCATGGAAGAACTTTCCGCCATGGAATTCCTGCTGGATCGCCTCAAAGTCACCAAGACCAATGATGAATTCTTCGACTCCATGAAGCGATAATACTGACGCCCTGCACTACAGCGTAAGGTATTCATAGAAAACCCACTGTCATTCCGGCACAGGCCGTAATCTCTTGCATTCACTGCCATGGCATGGAGATACCGGCCTGCGCCGGTATGACGATTCTTTTTCTTCTAGCTGCCGTCATTGCGAGCGAGGCATGGCAATCTCACTGTGTTAGCTGCGGGATATGGAATCCTACCGGTTTGATGCCAACCGAATGAGATTGCTTCACTACGTTCGCAATGACGTGCCTTTGCCTTGACCCGAATGAGTAAGGTATTCATGCATAAAAAAAACACCGTCATTCGGGCGCAGGCCGGAGCCTCCTGCCCCCCTGCCAACGTCATGAGATACCGGCCTGCGCCGGTATGACGAAGGTCATACGCCAGCATACTGACCCGCAGCGGTTGATAGTTACCTGATGCAAGCTGCCCGACGAAAAGCCCTTATCCGTCGCTAACGCCCACAATCCATCACACTTCGCTTTTCTTTATGAGCTTGCCGCACCGGCTCCACCTTCCAGATGTGTTTCGCATATTCATGAATGGAACGATCACTGGAGAAGCGCCCCATACGCACCACATTCAGCAAGGCCATGCGCGTCCAGGAATCAATATTCCGATAGGCTTCCGACACCCGCTCCTGCGCAGCCAGGTAACTCTCGAAATCGGCACATACCAGATACCGGTCATGATGACGAAGATCTTCCACAATGGGACGATGACGATCCAGTTCAGCAGGCGAAAAATATCCATCATAAAGTTGCGATAACACCGCTTCCAGGGTCGGGCTGGCGCGCACGAAGGACATGGGATCATAGCCATCCCGCTGTAGTACAGCCACCTCTTCGCGACGCAGGCCACACAGAAACATATTTTCCTCGCCCACTGCCTCGCATATTTCCACATTGGCACCATCCAGTGTGCCTATGGTGAGGGCACCATTCAGCGAAAGCTTCATGTTACCGGTACCCGAAGCTTCGGTACCGGCCGTGGAAATCTGTTCGGAAAGGTCGGCTGCCGGAATAATATCGCCGGCGGTGCTGACGTCATAATTGGGTATAAATACAAGCTTCAGCAAACCATTGATTTGTGGATCATGATTGACTACATCAGCCACATCATGAATCAATTTGATGATGCGTTTTGCCATATCATACCCGGGCGCCGCCTTGCCGGAAAACAGCACGGTTCGCGCCACCCAGCCCGCATTAGGATCCTTGCGCATTCGGTCATAAAGATGAATCACATGCAGGATATTGAGCAATTGCCGCTTGTATTCATGAATAAGCTTTAACTGTACATCAAAAAGAGAATAGACACGCAACTCAATACCAAGGCGATCCCGAACAAGACCCGCCAGGCGCTGCTTGTTTTCCTGCTTTGCCTGGTAAAATGCAGCGCAGAATTCCTTGTCATCCACTTTTGATTCCAGTCGCTGCAACTCCCTCAAATCCATCAACCAGCCATCACCGATATGTTTGCAGATGAGGTTGGATAGTGGAACATTCGCCTGATTCATCCAGCGCCGCTGTGTAATTCCATTGGTTACATTGATAATCTGCTGCGGGTTCAAACGGTGAAAATCAGCGAAGATACTTTCCTTGATGATTTCCGTATGCAGGGCCGCCACACCATTTACCGTATGGCTGCCCACTATCGCCAGGTGCGCCATACGTACGCGCCGCCCTCCCGACTCATCAATGAGGGAAACCCGGCGCACCAGCTCGGTATCTCCAGGGTTTCGATGCCGCACATCATCAAGAAAGCGTCGATTGATTTCATAAATGATCTGCATATGCCGCGGCAAAAGGTGTTGCATCAAATCCACGGGCCAGGTTTCCAGGGCTTCCGGCATCACTGTATGGTTTGTATAGGAAAAGGTTTTTTTACAGGCATCCCAGGCTTCATCCCAACCCATGTCATGCACATCCATCAACAAGCGCATTAACTCCGGTATTGCAATGGCTGGATGAGTATCGTTCAGCTGGATTGCTACCCGGTCGGGCAAAGTGCGCAGATCGGCGTGGTATTTCATGAATCGATACAGAATATCCTGCAAGGAGGCACTGACAAAAAAGTATTGTTGCTTGAGACGCAATTCGCGCCCCATGGAAGTCGTATCATCCGGATATAACACACGGGATAGATTTTCCGTTTCATTTTTTTCTTCAACGGCCTTGATATAGTTACCTTCATTGAAGTAATTCAAATCAAATTCGCGACTGGATTTGGCACTCCACAGCCGCATATTGTTGACGGTATTATTCCCGTAGCCGGGGATAGGGGTATCAAATGCCATACCCATCACGTCTTCACCATCCACCCAGTGGTGCCGCAATTTCCCTGCCTCATTTACATAATCCACCACCTTGCCATAGAAGTGCACGGGATAGAGCACTTCAGGCCTTGGAAATTCCCAGGGGTTGCCATATCGCAGCCAGTTATCCGGGTGTTCCACCTGGTAACCTTTTTCTATCCGCTGGGTGAACATGCCGTATTCATAGCGGATTCCATAGCCATATCCAGGCAAGCCAAGCGTGGCCATGGAATCAAGAAAACAGGCGGCCAATCTCCCTAATCCGCCATTACCCAAGGCCGCATCGGGTTCCTGCTCGCGAATCGCCTCCAGGTCAAGCCCCAAGGCCAACAACGCTTCCCGTACCGCCGGCTCGATACGCAGGTTCAGCACGCTGTTATACAGGGTACGACCGATGAGGAATTCAAGGGAGAGGTAATACACGCGCTTGGCATCTTCGCGATAATAGCTGCGCATGGTTTCCATCCAGCGCTCAATCATACGGTCACGCAACACATAGGATAGACTGTGATACCAATCCCGGGTATTCGCGGTATAACAATCCTTGCCTACACTGTATTCCAGCCGGTTGGATAAGGAACGCTGCAGGGCATCCGCATCCATACCCAGGCGCTCATACTGAAAAGCTTCGTCTTTGGAATCCATTTCATCACCTTGCTGCCAAGCCCGTCGGGAAACTATAGTCTTATGGGATCCGCTTTTCACCCTCTGCCATGACTGACAGACACATCAGTCGGCACCCAGATTCCGTAAGCGCAGAATACGCCGCAACAAGGGTGGATGAGTGGACATCAGGGCTGAATTGCCATCGCTGAAATGCCGAAAGGGATTCACAATGAACATATGCTGTGTGGCGCGATTGGCGCCGGGAAAGGGCCGGGCATGGGCATCGAGCTTTTCCAGAGCGGAAATCAATCCCAGAGGATTTCGGGTAAGGCGCACACTGGTGGCATCCGCGAGAAATTCCCGCTGACGGGAAACCGCCATCTGTACCAGTCTGGCCACCAGTGGCGCCACCGCCGCGAAAAACACCAGTATGAAAAAGGCAAAGGCGGAAGCCCCTCCCCCTTTACTGCCACCGCCACCGGAGTGCCCACTGGTGGCACCTCGGCCACCGGAAAAACGCAGCATGCGTAAGGCGGCATCGCTCACCAGGGCAATCACGCCCACCAGCACACCCACAGCGGTGGCATAACGAATATCGAGATTTACGATATGCGACATTTCATGACCAACCACTCCCTGCAACTCTTCCCGCGTGAGAGTCTGCAACAGGCCACGCGTTACCCCGATGGCGGAACGCCGCACATTCATACCGGTGGCAAAGGCATTGAGGGCATCGGTTTCCATGACATACACAGCCGGTTTAGTCACCCCGGCAGCGATGGCCATTTCCTCCACCACATTATGCAACATGGGTTCCGCTTCCGCGCTTACTTCCCGGGCACCGGCAATGCGCAATACAATACGGTCTCCCTGCTTCATGGCAATCCAGCTCCACAGGGCACTGACCGCTACCACGATCAGGGCACCGCGCACACCCCAGCTACTGAAGAACCAGATTCCTTCCACACCCTCCGGCAGAGCACCACTGAATAATTGAAAATTCCAGCCCAACAGATAACCAAGCACGGCAGCAATGCCATGCAGTATCAGCAATAGACGCGTGGTATTCCGTTGATTCTCACGGGCGGCCTGAAGAAAATCCGTGCGGCGTAATATTTTTTGACTCTCGCCGTCATTGGGCCTGAATCCTGCACCTGCACTTGCCCCCGCAAGTGCAGCACCACACATGGAGCAGCGCCGTCCACCTGCAACCGGGGCACCACATTCAGGGCAGGTCGGCGGCGTCACGAAATGCCGCTGCTAGCGCAGGTCCACCTTGGGCGTGGCGGTTTCCGTTTCCGGCACTTCGAAATACGTGGCTCTGGTAAAACCGAACCAGCCGGCGATGATGTTGGAAGGAAAGCTTTCCACGGCATTATTCAGGGCCATGACACTGTCATTGTAAAACTGACGGGAAAAGGAAATCTTGTTTTCCGTGCCACTGAGCTCTTCCATCAGCTTGCCAACACTTTCATTGGCTTTGAGGTCCGGATAATTTTCCATAAGGGCGAACAGTTTTCCCATCATGCCCCCCAGTATTCCTTCCGCTGCAATGGCTTGCTCCGGGGTGCTGGCACTGACCGCCTGATTGCGTGCCTGTATCACTTTTTCCAGGGTTTCTTTTTCATAGGACATATAATCCTTGACCACTTCCACCAGATTGGGAATCAGGTCATGTCGGCGCTTGAGTTGCACATCGATCTGCCGCCAGGCGTTTTGCACCTGGTTTCGCAAGGATACCAAGCGGTTATACAAGGTTACGCCAATCAACGGCAAACCGATTACGACCGCAAGAATAATGATGGTCCCTACTTCCATTTTTCTACCCCTTGGGTTATCGCCTGGTTAAAGACTGCAACAAATCAAGCCCGGCTTCAATCACCTGGCCCCCAAATCCGCGATTTCACTCCGCATTTTGCATTTCTGCCACCATTTCCCCGCACACGTCCTCTAACCGGTACCGGGGACTGAAGCCAAGATCCGCCTGAGCCCGTACACTCGCGTAGCAGGCCGAGTCCAACAGGCGCGATGCCAGGGTACTGTTCACAGGCATGGAGCAACGCAACAGCCACTCCAGACCATCGCCTGCAAGCCCCAGCATACGCAGCCATACTCCCGGCATACACCAGCCCGGTATTTTTTTTCCGCTTGCGTGGCGCAGGGCAAGATAGATTCGCCGGGTGGAATAGGCTTCTCCATCGGTGATGATATAGGTATTACCCCGGGCGTTTGGACTTTCAGCGGCAAGCAACAGGGCAGACACCAGATCACGCACCTCCACCATGGAACGCTGGTTATGCTCCTCACAAAGAGGCGGGAAATAGCCCTTCCCGATGGCGCGTATCATTTGCGCCAGATTACCCTTCACACCGCAGCCATAGACCAGCGCAGGACGCAGGACGCAGGCTTCCATTGATGAGGCTTTGCACCGGGCAAACACTTCCCGCTCGCATTGAAGTTTTATCATGCCGTAGGGATCCCGGGGCTCCAGCGCGTTATTTTCATCGATGCATCGATGCCTATCTTCACCGGCGGCCTTTACGCTACTGACAAAAACAAAGCGCTGCACACCCGAAGCTATGGCTTGCTGCAACAGGGATCGGGTTCCTTCCAGGTTGATAAGGCGGTGATGCTCCTGCTCTTCGAATGAAGGACGGGAATGGGCATGGGCATAACCACCCAGATGAAAAACCGTATCACAGCCCTGGGCCAGGTCCTGCAAGGTAGAAGGCTGAGTCAGATCTCCGGAGATAACTTCTACCGCTTCATCGATTTTCCCTTGAGAATTTCGCGACAGTATCCGTACCGCACAACCCTTTCCCACAAGTGCCTTGACCAATGGCTGGCCGATGAAACCGGTACCTCCGGTAACCAATACTTTTTTCATCACACTCATGGAATAGCGGCTCGGCACTCTTACGGCGATAGCCTAGTCTACCAGAGACACTGATGTGAATTCACAGCGCCGGTGAAGGAGGCATTTGCACCTCGTTATACCGGAAAAGGCGGGTATCTCTTGAATTCACTGCCGTGGCATGGAGATACCGGCCTGCGCCGGTATG
>CBDUNQ010000091.1:0-7434 GCA_965368625.1 uncultured Gammaproteobacteria bacterium | reverse complement strand
CAGTAAGGAATATGTGGCCTTCTGGGCAGACTGGGATAACAATGGCAGCTATGATGATTACCTGGGTACCGCCCATGTGGATGTACATGACATTCAGGAAATGCCCGATGGTGGCCTGTATTATGGGGTATTCCTGCCGGTAAACCTGAGTGAACGCCTGCAACGCTGTATCAATCCCAACATCGTTCGTATTCGTGCAGTACTTTCCTGGACCGTGGCACCATCCACCACCGATCCCGATCAGTTGACCACCTGGGGTAACCGAATTGATCGCCTGGTGCGCGTGCGCCATGAAAATCGTGGTGGACAGGGATTACTGGACCTGCTGTATTCCATCGGCAATGTACCCGTGGCCGATATCGATCCGGTCAGCTTTCTGGCCAATCCTTCATCGGGCTTACTGAACCCATTGGATTGCAGTCAGCCTGCCAAAGACCGTCCCTATGGCGGCCGGGTGGATGTAAAGGGGCGCATCTATAATGCCGGCGCTCCTGGAAATGTGTACTACCAGGTGCAGTATGCACCCCATGGCACGGGAAGCTGGTTACCGGTTACCAATACGGTTACCTATCGTCTGGCACACCCCAACCCCTTTGACCCATTGCACCCGGTGGAAGTGAAAACCATCAATGCCCCCGATGGCTGGTTTCCCTACCAGGAAGATGAAACCGCATCGCCACCCATTCTGGAGGAGCGTGCCTTACTGGCTTCCTGGAATACCGGTAGTCTGCAAGGGCTCTATGATATCCGGCTGGCGTACACCACCGATTATCCGGGACTGAATCCGATCAATATTCTGTATTCGGATCTGGTCACCATCACCCTGGATAATACCAACTATGTGGCCAGCTTGACGGCCAATGCCGTGGTGGATACCGGTTCCACCCTGGATATTGTCATCGATGGTGGTGACTGTCACAGTTACCCACAGGGAGATGTGATTCAAGGCCATTTACGGGCGCTGGATACCCATTTCTGGCAATGGACCCTGGAACTGCAACCCAGCACCCACACCCATGGATTACAGGCCGATCCCCAATGCCGCAGTTACGGCTCCATCGTGGATGGCGGTGATGCCAATGCCAGTTGGGCATTGCATACGGAGCAGGGTGGAGTAATGCTGGATAAATGCGGATATACGCTGACCTTACGCGCCTACGACCGGGCCATAGTTGACAGTAATGGCGCCGTGGTACATAGCAATGCGAAAGCCGTAGGCTTCTCTATCGTGTAAGCCAAGATCATCCAGTCAAGGGAAAGGGGAGTCAGGTGAGACTGACTCCCCTATTGTTCAATACCACATACGGCCGATCAATATAAATCCCCGTTTACCTGGGAAATGCCTGCATCTGTTCATAGCTACGTGTCGGCCCGATACTCTTGTGGCGCAGTAGCATCCAGTCGGCGGCATGAAAGGCCTGGTAAAACTTCAGGAATTCAGTCATCAATTGTTCTTGAGGTACCGTATCAGGAATTTCATTCTTGATTTTCTCAAAAATACTCCCCAGGCTGGTACTTCCATCCAGGTATTTAAATAATAAATGGGTATGTTTATCCGGTGTGATGGTAACCATAAATTTATCCGGCCGGGTGAGGGTAAGTGATTGTCCCGGACGGCTCAGGATGGCGTCATGGATCTGCTTTCCATTAATGGGGTAGCGGTGAAAAAAAGGGGTATTTTCCAGGTCATGCACATCGGCAATGGTGGATGTCTCATTGGAAAGGTAAAAGGTGTGTTTGATCCGGTTACCCACGAAATATTCGGTGAAGGCTTCCTGTTCCCGTTTTGTCATGGTCTGCAGGCGAGCAAGCAATACAGGATTCTTGATGTAAAAATCCGGGCGGTAGAGAATTTTTTCTCCGCCGGCGTATTCCACAAAGTGCAATCCCGCCTTTTCCACATACTCATACATTTGCGGTACCGTATAGGCCCGATCCTGCGGGTGCAGGAAGGTGTCATAAAGACCGATATCCCCATCCCGTTCCAGCGAGGTGGTCATTTCCTCGGCACGTTTGTACCAATTGGTCCTTGGCAATTCATTCATGATCATACGGGTATTTTCGATTTGCACCCGCATATCCGGCTCATTGTGGTTAGCCATCTGCAACAGATGCTGCATTTGATATATACCGGTTCTGCCGATGGTGCCATATAACATGATGCCCATGAGGCCGGGTTTCTTGAGTACGGACTTCAAGGCCAGCAGACCTTCATCGGGGTCCGCCAGATGATGCAGCACCCCACTGCAATTGATATAGTCGAACTGCCCAATATCCAGATCGGGTAATTCCAGCAGGGAATGGTGCAACCATTGAATATTATCCAATCCTCGCACCTGCGCGCGGGCTTGGGCCACTTCCATACTGCGTTGACTCATGTCCAGGTAAACCACTTCGGCATCGGTTTCCCGTAATTGCTCGGCAAGATATATGAGGGCGTCGCCGGTACCCCCCCCGGCCACCAGCATGCGTGCCTTGTGGAAATCATGCTTTCCTTTGAAACCGTAATGATTGATGGATTCCAGGGCGCAGGTGGTGGTTCCCAACAAGCGTTTTTTTTCATCCTGGGGATCCCGTTCCGGGAAGGGGTAGTTTTCGTATTGTTCGCGCACAATTTTAAGGTGCTTGTTTTCGTCGATCATCTTCCATCTCGCGTTCTTATTGGGTTCGTGGCCAGAAAAAATATCAAATAAATCGGGAAAGAAACAATGGGTGGGTAGTGGCATCCCATGGTACAGACCCCTGACACGGATCACCCTCACTTCTGGCAAGCCAGCTGATCTCAACTACACTTGGAGCGCAATCCGGGAAGCAGGACAGAATGGAGATGTTTTATTATCCATAAAATACAATAAATTACACAGATTATGTAATGTAAAATATCATTGTATTTATGTCTAAGGAGCAGGACTGTGATCCCAAGCATTGATTTCCAAAGAAAAAACTACCCTCTTTTTTTCTCCCCTTGCCGAGCCGTATTCAAAACAGCCTGTATGGCGGCCACCCTATGCCTTGCCCTGCTGCAGACCCCGGTGGAGGCAATCCCGCTGCCAACGGAAGTATCCATCAATGGCCTGGTGAGCTTCGATAGCAGCTTTGCCAATACGGCGGGGAACGTGACCCTTGCCGGTGAATTTTTCGCGATGGAAAACGGCGTCAACAGTGGCAGCAGCTTCAGTGGCACCCTGGTCACGGGTGACAACCCGGTTACCGGCTTGCCCGTGGCGATAAACGACGGCTTTGGAATGCAGCTAAGCAGCCGTGCCGATTTCGATTCCATTACGGATAGCGAATATGCGATTGGCATCGATCTGGAAATGAGTTTTGAAAACACTTCGGCCAGCAACCCCTACCAGATCCAGCTGAGATTTGAAAACACCAACAACGTAAATGCCGATGGTGCGGATTCCTATGCCACCTCGGATTTCTCCATCGATGTGGGTGGTAAAGAAATCTTTTTTTCTGATCTCACCTCGGATACGGCTTTTGGTGACAAGCATAGCGGTGCTGTATTGGGCAGTTTTGGTGATTCACTGAGTCATATCACCGATACCCTTTATCAAATTACCCTTGACCCGGGTACTCAGGTCATGCTGGTGGCCAGCTACACGGGAGAAGGTGCTGCCTATTTCGACCCTGGCGCCTCCATTGTGGACTTTTCCCATCGCATCCGTATCGACCGGGTGATTAACCTGGGAAACCCGATTCCCATACCGGGAAGTTTACTGTTGTTTCTTTCCGGCTTTATCTTCGTCGCACTTCGCCCAGCATTTCTTTTCCGCTGAATCTTTTTTGCAGTCATTATTCCAGGAGTTACTGCATGTACGAAAAATACTTATGCAAAGTGAAACATCTGGCTGTCACACTCATGTTCTGTATTGCTGGCTGGATCCATCCGGTACAGGCACAGGAGCCGTTGATCGGTGAAATCATCATGTTTGCAGGGAATTTCGCTCCTCGTGGCTGGGCCCTGTGCGATGGACAATTGCTTTCCATATCGGGAAACGAAGCACTGTTCTCCATCCTCGGCACCACCTATGGCGGGGATGGCCGCACCACTTTTGCATTACCGGATTTGCGGGGCAGGGTGGCCATGCATGCCGGTAATGGTCCGGGATTAAGCAACCGTAGATTAGGTGAACGGGGAGGGGTGGAGCAGGTAACGCTGAATGCCACGCAATTACCTGCCCATACGCATCGATTACGTGCACATAGTTCAGAAGCGGGGGATACACCCATACCCACCAATGCCGTGCTTTCCTTTGATCCCCGTGAATCCCAGTACAATACCCAGGATGCGGATGTCGATATGGGTGCCAGTGCCATTGCAAGTACCGGAGAGGGGCAGCCGCACTCCATTGTGCAGCCTTATCAGGCTGTGAATTACATTATTGCACTACAGGGTATCTATCCGTCGCGGAATTAGCGGGAAGTGGGCAGCCTGAAGGTTTGCCGATTCATGCAGTTCTGATTGAGGATCTTGTAGGCATACTGACGACACCGATGACACCAACCATGGCGGAAGCAAACAACCACAGGGCTCCCGGTAATGGCACTGCCGCCCCCATCGTGAACATCAACCGGTGTTCGGCGCCGGTTTCCCGTACTAAGGCTTCATCGCCAATCCCGGCACTGCCTGCGGTCAGCGAATATTGCATCGTAATCAGGTAATCACTGACATCAGCCCACTGATCCCCCTCGAGTCCGGCATACGCAATGGCTTCCCAGGGGTGAAGATTTCCATCGGCCAGGGAGAAATCCGTATCGGCGTTGAAATTGGTAAAAGCGGTATTGGTGATATTGAGCGTGTCACTGACAGAAACAGCACCATTCATACTAACAAAGGCATTGCCCGGCTGGTTGCTGAACAGACTGTATTCGCCTTGCAGATGGGTGGATAGGGAAGAAAAGCTTACTCCGGACTCACGCGCTACGGCGCGGAAACTGAAGGAAAGCGACGCTACATCGGTGGCTGTACCGGTATGTATGCCCACACCATCGGTGGATTGGGCAAATAATCCTGTACTGTTGAAAACCAGATCATTTCCGCTTGTGGACAATTGCGGATCGCCAAGTACCGCCAGTCCAGCCTGAGTGTCATCGTAATAGTAATCGAAGTATTGACCGGCGAGGTGAACGGTAGCCGCCTGGGCCTGATGTCCCAGAGTAGCGAATAGCAATGCGCCGATTAGCATGGGGGTCGTGCGGTGGTTTGTAACAGGCAAGCGCGTGCTCATGGTCGTATCCCTCCGACAATTATAATTTTAAATGGGTTGCGCGGTAGAGCTTTGTTAGCATTACTTTTTGTACGTTATAGCTAAAGAGTAAAAGCCAGCGAGACAAAAGTCTAATTTGATTTCCGCCGTAATCCACATAACGGCAGTGAGCCTGCTGTCGATCTTGAGATAATTATCTAATGATTACATAGAGTTAAAATAATATTTTCAATTGATATATGCAACGAATGCACGATTCAAATACCTGCTGTTTCCCGCGTTACCTGCACGGGCCATGCATACTCTTGGGGATATGGCCTGTATCGGGTATGCATCCATTGCCGCTGCAAAAAAACAGTGGAATGCAGCCTTGAAATAAGGCTGAGCAATGGTATCCATTAGTCGTGCAATGCCTCAGTGTTTGTCTGGGGAACTTTACACTTTTCATCCTTGCGTAAAGAGTGGCAGATAGCAACTGCCTGAATTTCAGCCACATACTTTATTGTGCACAGTAATTGCTTACAGATATATTCCATTGCATGAATGCCAGGCAATGGATAACCGACGTTTGGCACTGCTACTCGTTTTACACGGTAATGGAGGGTGTACACCCGGCGAACAACAACAAAAAGACACTACGGAGAATCATTATGAAACCTTCATGGATTGAAGAGAAACTGGTCAATTGCCTTTCCGCATTACTCTTTATCGTTATATTTATTGCCTTCGAATCGGCAGTGGCCTGACAGACTGTCGGGGTATAACCCAACAGTATTGTTTACGATGGATGGTGGCTCAGCCCGACCATGCCGGATAATTCCTACAATATGATCCGGTTCGTCTGACAGGTATGAGATTGCTTAGTGGTGTAGCGTACGCATGTACCCAACCACTGACGCAAGGAGTACCGGCATGGCACTTAAAAATCTTGTACTTGCAGCCATTTGTTCAATACCGATGATGCTGACAGGGTGTGATACAAACGATGGTCCAGCTGAAAAAGCCGGCGAAAAAGTCGATAATGCAGTTGATAATGCCGGCAATAAACTGGAAGAGGCGGGCGATACCTTGAAGGAAAAAATGGATCAATAACCTGTGCATCGCCCACGGAGCGCTGATAGGACCATACCCTGGCCGCAGCATTGGCTTGGCCAGGCTGATTTACCAGGTTGATCAATAATCGTATGCGATGAGCGCGGAAGCCTGATCGGCTCCGCTGGGGTATGGCGAGGTCTTATTCAGTTGCCTTGTACTGGCGGAATAGGCCCCATGAGGAGCGTTTTCCAGATCAAGACAAACATTTCAACTCATGCCTCGCTCCGGACGCGCTTCAATATAGCGGTCGAAGAAAAGGCGTACCAGGTCTGAACGGGTAATCATACCGAGAACCCGACGGTCGTCATCACAGACGACTACACGTTTGACGCTGTGTTGCTTCATCACCTCGATGACATCCTGTATATCCTGCTCGGGGCCTACGCAGACCACATTCTTTACCATGTGCTCGGTAACCGGGTCGCTCGGTGCCTCCATTTCGCCATGATGGGCGAGGTGGCGAAACAGGGACTCCAGGGTCTGCCACAAACTGTGATGCGGTTCATGGGCAGGTACTCCGAGTGCACGGAGAAAGTCGGCCTCGGTAATAATTCCGACAAGGTGCCCGTCGTCATCAACAACGGGCAGACCACTAATCCTCTCACGTACCAGCAGATGTGCGGCCTCCGTCAAAGGCATTTGTGGATGTACGGTATGTACTGGCTGTGTCATTACCCGCGCCACGCCAATGGTCCCGGTATCGCGACGCTTGGCTAATTGTTCCGCACGCTCTGCCAACGTCATCAGATCATCAACAGTTATATCTACATAGGTGCCCATACTTTGCAGTGCCTGCATAAATTCTGCACGACCGGGGCGTCTACTTTCATCATGTGTATTACTCATGGGTATCTCCGGTTATTCAGGCGGCATTACCCGTCATCACGTGGCAGGGTGTTTTTTCGACACGCTGCCATGAAGTTTCATTCAAACAGACTTCGTATTTGACCCAGTTCGCAAAGGCTTCACGGCTGGCGGTATCCGTCTGACGACGTTGCTTACCAGCCACTATGCGGTAAGTCACGAGCTCCCCCGCACTCGACGCAACGATTTCTGAAGTGTCGATGTGGATTACCTGACGAACTTGCCAGTCAGTACCAAACGCGCCATTGCAGTAGTAACC
>CBDUNQ010000090.1:0-7438 GCA_965368625.1 uncultured Gammaproteobacteria bacterium | reverse complement strand
AGTAACTATACGATAGTAGGTATACTTGTAGAATGCAAGTGAGTCGCTTTGATATACTTTCCCCATGAATAAGCCCAACCATTCCAAAGGCAGGGAAGGGACTAGCCGTTCCCTCTGTCCGGTCACCAATACACTGGATATCCTCGGCGACAAGTGGACACTGCTAGTGGTGCGGGATCTTTTTATGGGAAAACAGTATTATCGGGAATTCATTGCTTCGCCCGAGGGAATACCCACCAATATCCTGGCAGATCGACTGAAACGTCTGGAGCACCAGGACATCGTGCACAAGTCACCCTACCAGGAGCGCCCAGTACGCTATGCCTATGGTTTGACGGAAAAGGGGGAGGACCTGTTGCCTATTCTTGCGGAACTGGCTGCCTGGGGAAATCGTTATATTCCAAATACCATTCCACCACCTGAAAATTTTGCAACGCGTTTGCAGCAGGTACGTGAGCGAAGTAAAAGCCGGAAAAGGTCGGATTAAAGCGCCTATCTACAACTCTGTTCGCCACCTGGCGTGATGATTTGCATACACGTACCCACTGCCTGGCAAACTCAGCCGGTCGTTTCCTGAAGCAAGGCCAGCCAACTGGCTTCCAGGGAAGCATTTGCCGTTTCCACGTCCTGAACTGAGAGGGTGCCCCCGGAATGCCGAAGTAGCAAACCCGCCTGTTCCAGCTTTCGTAAACCATCGCTGATTTCGAAATCCATTTGTTGTTCATAGCGGGTAACCAGATAGTGCTCGATACGTTGATCCAGAGTTTTCTCGGTATGGTTTTTTTCGGCTTCGGTGAGCAAAAAGAAATAGGCTAGAATGGCTTCCTTGCATTCTTCCGCTTCCGCAAGTTCTACAAGATGTGCCAATGCTCCCGCATTGTTATCCAGGCTGTAAAAATACAGATTACGTGCCAGGGCGGCCATATATTTGGTACGTTGGGCAAATACCTTGGTCACCTGCCGCCAGAGTACACCCGCGAGTCCGGCAATGGCGGTAGCCGCTGTAACCGGATTGGCAGCCGCACCGAGTTTACTAAGAGTTGCAGTGATACCACCTATGGTGCCACCACCACCGGTCAGGGTAAGTTTGACCTTGTCAAACATGCGCATGCGCACATGGGTATTGGGAAACAGCATTTCCAGATCGGAATGAGGAATTTCCTTGAAAAGCTTGATATAGATTGCCGATTCTTCTTTCCGGTCAGCCAGTAAATTTCCTGATTTCTGCAATTTGCGCAGGGCCTTTTTCACGGGTATACCTTGCTGGCCGGCAATTTCCGCTGCCCGCTGCGTGAGTGGCTTGGGCATCAGCAACAGAAACAGACGTCGATACTCGGGAATCTCAACGGCTTCCCTGCGCAGAAAGGCAGTTTTCCAATGGCGCCGAAAACCGGTTTTACTATGGCTGCCTCGATAGTAGAGGATCATTTCTTCAAAATCGTCGAAATCCACGGTAACTTCCACGCCATGGGGAGAGGTTTTGCGTAAGGCGGCATTGATGCTGGCTTCCGGGAGAGGGGTGAAATTGGCACGTATGAGACTTTCCTCTATCGCTTCCAACAGGGCTTGTTTCGCATCCACCATACTGGGAGTACGGCTCGCGGGAAGACAGACGGTATCGCGATCCGGATTGAATGGGGCATACCCCTTTTGCAATACACTGACCTGGCGGTGAAACTGGGCATGAAATAAAGAAATATAGCGCTGTGCGAAACCATGGAATGCTTCCAGTTGCGTTTTGTCCATGGTGGGTTCCTGGCAAAGGTCCATTACCAGGTCATTCAGGTCAATGGGGATGAAGCGTTCCAATACAGGTGGCATCAGGCATCTCTTTACAGTGATCTATCAAGACACCAAGTATACTGGGATTACACTGGGCCTGCAGCCTGAGGGGCAGCGATGTCGTCATGAAAACCCTGGTGTGACCTGTTATACGAATGGCTGTCATAACGGTGCAGGCCAGCATCTCAGGTTTGTCGGGTATGTAAAGTACTATCTTATCCAGCGCCTAAAAATAAACTGGCGATAGCGTTTGTTAGAGAGGTAAACCCGTGAGCATCCCTGCATCAGGGCGTTTCCTGTGTTTTGCTTATGGCTTACCGGGAATGGTTTTCAGCCCCAGAATTTCCCAGTCCTGCATTCCACCCCGGTACCATTTTATCTTGTGTGCAGGGTAACCGAATTTCAGCAGGTTCAGAATATTGTTGGGTGATTGACCACACCACATTCCATTACAAAACAATACCAGGGTTTTTGCCTGGGAAAAATCCCACATACCTTCGAGCGTAACTGCATTGAAACGGGTTTCCATGATTTCAGCAATGGTCATGGGATCCGCACCACGTGCCGGATTCAATGACGTCCAGGGAATATTCACTGCGCCGGGTATGGTGCCTTTATCGACCCAGTCCGGTGTACGGGAATCGATTACCAGTATACTGTCATCGCCCTGAGACATACGTTGCAGATAATCCAGCACTTCCAATTCACCAATGGTTTCCACACCAGGAGCCAGATGTGACGGTTGGATACAAAAGGGTGGGCAGGCGCGGGAAGTCTTGGCAAAGGAGGGATTCACCTGGTTATTGGTATTCTGATTGCGTTCAATAACGATCTTCTTGCCATTCTGAATTACTTCCACAGCCTCCAGCTCTGATGTGATTTTAACTTTGCGTTCGGCCTGTGCGGAATGGGTCGTGGTGCTTATACCGAGCAATAACAGAAAGGTCAGCAGGTAAAGACGATTTTGCATTTTCATAGGGGGTTACTCCGACTTTGAAGAGGTTTTCACAGTAATTGGTTAATCACATTCCGGTTCCTCGTCCGGAATGGACGGGGGCCCGGGCTCGGGTTCAGAAGGTTGAGGAGGTGGATTGGGTTGCGGTGCTTGTGCCCAGAATACCGGGTCAGGTGTATGGAGTGGGAATTGTCGCTCATCAGGTTGCATGCCTGCAGCAGTACTGGCGAGAAAGAGTAACAGCAAAGAAGACCAATAGTTCATCGAATGCTCCTGTTTCCGTAACCTCATGTTACTCATCGTCTACCGTGTGCAAGTGCCGCGCCATTGTGGATTAAGGCAGGTTTATCTATTCATCACAGTCAGTTATGTATTTCATTCCGTGGATGGAGGGTGTCATATCTGATATGGACTGCCACGAAGTGACAGTGAATGACAGGTTGGCAGTGGATGGTTTCCAGCCAGAGGGTCGAATGCAGATATCCAGCACTACCTAACGCATTGTGAATAAATGATTTTTCTCATGAATCAGTGGGTAAGTATGGGCTCGGCATGATACCTGCCTGTCAAATCCGTCAGGAGATGACAAAAGCCGCCCGGTATTTCGCAATATTTTGCGTTAGATCAATATGCCCGGGGCTGGATCGTCGTAGGCTGGTACTGTAGTAATCACCCATCCGTACGCTTCTGCACTGCAGGGGGCCTCCTGTAATCCGATCCATACACATTCCGAGGATGATCCATGAGCAAGCAACGAGTGAAGCCTTCCTGCGAACAGATTATTGATATGTTACCGGATCCCTTTGTGGTAATTGACCGTAACTATCGCATCATTGCCGCCAATCGCAGCTATGCCCGCCATTATCAGCGGGAACCCGATGAAGTCATTGGCCACAATTGTTATGAAATCTCCCATCATTCCAAGGTTCCCTGTAGCCAGCATGGAGAACACTGCCCACTGGAAACGGTTTTTGAAACCCGGCAGGCAACCCAGGTAATGCATATACACTATGATGCTTCCGGACGTGAAGAGTGGGTGCAGCTATCCGCAAATCCCATTTTTGATGATGATGGCATTCCCATTTATATGGGGGAATATATTCAATCGGTACAGCGTGAAGAAGACGATGACCCTCTGCTTATCGGACGTTCACCCGCCCTGATGCGTATGATCAGCCTGCTGCAGCGGGTGGCCCCCACACAAACCACTGTATTACTGCAGGGGGAAAGTGGGGTGGGCAAGGAACAGGTTGCCAAATACCTGCACCGGTACTCGGAGCGGAATGCCGGACCTTTTGTGGTGGTGGATTGTGCCTCGCTGGGTGAGTCACTCATTGAAAGTGAGTTATTCGGTCATGAAAAAGGCGCCTTTACCGGTGCATTGCGCGAGAAAAAGGGACTGTTCGAAGTAGCCCATGGCGGTACGTTATTTATCGATGAAATTGGCGAATTACCCCTTTCACTGCAAACCAAATTGCTACGGGTATTGGAGACTGGAAGCCTGCGCCGTATCGGTGGTACCGGGTATATAGAGATTGATGTTCGGGTAATTGTGGCTACACACCGTAATCTTGCCTCCATGGTTGAAAACAGGACCTTTCGGCAGGATCTGTATTACCGCCTGTCTGCGTTTCCGGTACATATTCCGCCACTTCGGGAGCGCAAGGACGATATCGCTTTACTGGCTGAACATTTTCTTTCACGACTGCCTGAAGGTGAGCGGCAACTTCCGCTCACGCCAGACGTGATCGAAGCTCTGCTACGCAATGATTACCCAGGTAATGTGCGCGAATTGCGCAACATCATCGAGCGCGCGGTTATTCTTGCCGGTGAGGGTAGCTTGAATGCGTCACATATAAGAAACCCGAAATCGCAGGGTGTCGATACACCCCTATCGGAATCTTCCGCTACAGAGATCCCCAGTCGTATCAGCCTGCTGGAAATGGATTCTATACGCCACCGAAAGCAATTACTGCATCGCCGCGGCGGGCGCCTGGATGATGATGAAATCCTGGGTGCCCTGGAGAAGACCAGGGGCCATCGATTGCAGGCGTCCCAGTTGCTGGGTATCAGTGAGCGCACCCTGTATCGGCATATTCGCCGCCTGCGACTGGAGGAATAATTATAATTTTGATTCAAGCGCCTCCACTGCGGAGCGAAGCGGTTTGCCCAGGGCTTCTGCCACCTGTGCGTGTGTCAGCTCACCATTGTACACATTGAGACCCGCACGTAATCCGGGGTTTTCCAGTAATGCTTTTTCACTGCCTTTCGCGGCCAACTCCAGGACAAAGGGTAGTGTGGCGTTGGTGAGTGCAAAGGTGGAGGTGCGGGCTACCGCTCCAGGCATATTGGCCACGCAATAATGAACCACTTCATCCACAATGAAAGTAGGTGACTGATGGGTAGTGGGGCGGCTGGTTTCCACGCAGCCACCCTGATCGATGGCGACATCGACAATGACGGCACCCCGCTTCATGGTAGCCAACATGGCTCGATCAATGAGCTTGGGTGCCGCTGCTCCCGGCAATAACACTGCGCCGATGACCAGGTCAGCACTCGCCACTGCCGATTCGATACTGCTTTTCTGTGAATAACAGGTGAGCAATTGCGGGCCAAAGCGTTCATCCAGCTGTTGCAGGCGGGGAATGGATTTATCCAGTATCATCACCCTGGCACCCAGTCCCAGGGCCATGCGCGCCGCATTGGTACCTACCACACCTCCACCCAATATCACCACCATGCCGGGAAGAACGCCGGGAACGCCCGCCAACAAGGTGCCATTTCCTCCCTGCGCCATTTCCAGGCAATGAGCCCCCGCCTGTATTGCCATGCGGCCTGCCACTTCACTCATGGGTGCAAGTAAGGGCAATTGCCCACGTTGGTCTGTGACGGTTTCATAAGCGATGGCCGTGCATTTTGACTGCAGCAAGAGATCTGCCTGCTGAGGATCTGGCGCCAGATGCAGATAGGTGAACAGTGTCTGCCCCTGACGCAACCTTCGGCATTCCTCGGGCTGGGGCTCCTTGACTTTTACAATGAGCTCGGCCCAATCAAATACGTCTTCCGCACTATTGGCTATACGGGCGCCAGCCTGGGTGTATTGTTCATTACCCAGGCCAATGCTTGCACCGGCGCCACTTTCAATGGTTACTTCATGCCCTTGATGAGTCAATTCACGGACTCCGGCCGGTGTCAGGCCCACCCGGTACTCATGAATCTTTATTTCCTTTGGAACGCCGATACGCATAGCTTGCCTATAGTCAATGTAAGATGGATTGGTCGATAGTATTCAGATCAGTTGTTCAATACAACGTATTGCTGAAAGATAGGCATTGATGACGGGCCATGTTGGATAGGGAAGCTGGGTGAGTCGATCTAGTAAGCTGTTGCAGGCTGCATTATTGCCGGGCTTTGTGTGGTATAGAGCGTTTACCCAGAGTGAAATAAAAACAGCTTCCCTTGCCAACTTCCGACTCGGCCCATACCTTGCCTTCATGCCGGTGAATGATGCGTTGTACGGTGGCGAGACCGATACCGGTTCCGGCATAGTCCGGGTCTGAGTGAAGTCGTTGAAAAACACCAAACAGCTTGTTGGCATAGTTCATATCAAAGCCGATACCGTTATCCTTCACGAAAAACACGGTTTTTCCCTTGGATTTTTCCTGTTTTCCGATTTCAATGCGGGCATTGGACACCTGTGCCGTGAATTTCCATGCATTGCCAATGAGATTTTGTAAAATCAGGCGCAGCAATCGTGGGTCTCCCATGGCCTGTAGTCCATCGTCAATGGTCACCTCCAGTCTACGTTCCGGGTCATTTTGCTGCAGCTCACGAATGATTTCCCGACTTAGCTGTGAGAGATCAACCACTTCCCGTTGCATCTCATTTCGACCCACCCTGGATAGCTCCAGAAGGTCATCAATGAGTGTACCCATACGCTGGGTTGCCTTGCGCACCCGACGCAGGTAGTCCTTTCCGGAATCATCAAGGGATTCGCCATACTCTTCAAGGACCGCCATGCTGAAGCCATCGATACTGCGCAAGGGCGCTCTCAGGTCATGTGACACGGAATAACTGAAGGCTTCCAGTTCCCGGTTGGCGTTTTCCAGCGCGGCGGTACGTGCTTCCACCAATTCTTCCAAATGATCACGGTGTATGCGTAATTCATTTTCAATGTTGCGCTGTTCCGTTAAATCACGCATGGCCATGAGTATACCCAATTCCTTTCCCTTGGGATCCCTGATTACCCTTACCGTTACCGCGATGGGAACACCAATGGGATTATCCACATGATCCTTTTCCAATATGATGGTGGTATCCTTTCGTGCCACGCGTGCCTGACAAACAGGGCAGGGCACTTGTTCTCCATCAGGGTGCATGATATTCACGATGTTGCGGTTAAGTACTTCTTCGGGTCGCTTGCCGATAAGTTCATAAAAACTACGGTTGGCCTTTATCAATTTGTCATCCAGACCTAGAATATAAATGCCATCATGGAAGTAATCGATGACTTCATTCCATTCCATTTCCACTCGTGCCAGCAGGTCTTTGGTCTGCAATTGCTCCGTGATATCGATGCCGGTGGCAATCACATATTCCACTTCACCAGCATCATCCAGTAGCGCGGAATTGCTCCAGGAAATGGTCTTTTCTTCCTGATCGCGGGTTACCCATTTGTTGATATGGCGATTGGGAAAGTGA
>CBDUNQ010000089.1:0-7542 GCA_965368625.1 uncultured Gammaproteobacteria bacterium | reverse complement strand
CAGCCGCGATGCCGTGGTGATTGACCCGGTACTGGACCTGGATACCACTCCCTGGCGCACCTTTACCGAATCCACTGATGCCATCAGTTTGTTCGTCAAGGAACAGGATCTGAAGGTGCATTGGGTGCTGGACTCCCATGTACATGCCGACCACCTCAGTGGCGCCAATGACATCAAGCTGCGCCTGGAAGCACAACTGGCCATCGGCGTCCACATTACCGTGGTACAGGAAACCTTCAAGGCCGCCTTCAATCTGCCGGACAGCTTTCCGACCGATGGCAGCCAGTTTGATCGCCTGCTGAAAGACGGCGATGTACTGGAAGCCGGCAGTCTGCGCATCGAAGTCATGCATACCCCGGGACACACACCGGCCTGCTGCACTTATAAAATCGGCAATGCCCTGTTCACCGGGGATGTGATGTTCATGCCCGATGTGGGCGTGGCCCGCTGCGACTTCCCCAAGGGAAGCGCCCGCGATCTGTACCATTCCATCACTGAAAAACTCTATACCCAGCCCGATGACACACTGGTGTACACGGGGCACGATTATCCCAAGGGACGCGACATGCAGTACTGCACGACCATCGGCGAATGCAAAAAATCCAATGTCGACCTTCCGGGAAACATGGATGAAGAAGCCTTTGTCAGCCGCATCAGCGCCCGCGACAGCACCCTGCCGGCACCACGGTTGTTATTTCCCAGCCTGCAGGTGAACATCCGCGCCGGTGTGTTGCCGGAAGCCGAAAGCAACCAGGTTTCCTACCTGAAGATTCCTCTGAACTACCTGTAATAACCCGATACCCGATCAGCACCCAAGGAGCACCAACCCCATGATGAGCGTAAAGATGGAAAATGTGCTGGATAATCTCTCCAGCCACTATCAACCCTTCACCCTGTTATCCAAGGAACGGCTTTCGGAAGTCGTCAACGTCGTACGCTTCATCGAAATGCGGGAAGGCGAGATCTATCAGATGCGGGGTGGCAAGGCCCATGACTATCTGTTTGTCATTGAGGGAAAACTGGAAATCATCCAATCCGGCGCCATTAAATCCATTGCCGGCCCGGAAGAGACCCGCAAGCGACCGGTGCTGCTGCCCATGAATCCCGACACCAGCACTCTGGTGGCACGTGCCAATACCATTATCTGTCATGCCGACCGCGGCCTGTTGGATGACCTCATTTCCTGGGATGAAGTGGTCCACATGATGGAGGACAGCGGCGACTCGGAGCTGACTGCACGCCTGGAAAAGGTGCGCAACAGCCTGGTGTTCCGCCGCCTGCCCCTGGAGCTGGTGGAAATCGCCTTCAAGAAGATGAAGGAGCGCACCGTCAAAGCCGGTGACGATATCATCACCATGGGTGAGCAGGGAGACTCCTACTACATCATCACCGAAGGTAAGGCCGATGTGTACCAGCTTGGTCTCTACGATGATGAACCCCGCAAGGCGGCCACCATCGGTGCCGGCGATACCTTTGGTTGCGAAGCCCTGATTTCCGGCGGCACCCGCAGCGAAACCGTACGCGCCGTGGAAGACACCAAGGTTCTGGTACTGGATAAAGAGGATTTCGAAGCCCTGATCAGCAACCCGCTGATCAAGACCGTACACCCCAGTATCGCCAAGACCATGCTGGAAACGGGCTACTCCCTGCTCGACGTACGCTACTCGGAAGAGTACGACGAACACCATATTCCCGGCGCCACCCTGGTTCCCCTGTATGAATTGCGCGACCGCATGGGGGAACTGGATAAACACAACAAATACATTGTCTACTGCCACGGTGGAGCCCGCAGTGCCGTGGCCACGCTGATCCTGACCCAGAACCAGTATGATGTGGTTTCCCTGGAAGGCGGTATTCGCGACTGGCCGTTTGAAACCGACAGTGTATAGACATGCTGTCGCCTGCACCGGCGGGTAAGCGGAACATGCCCGCCGGTACAGAGTTGGAATGAGGTGCGCCTTGGGGCACACTATCCAACTGGCACGGGAGCCCCCGCGCGGTATGGAAAGGACCCACTATGGGTGAAGAAGACATCGAAAGCCTGCAGATCCGTCTTGAGGAATTACGCGTTGAACACCGTGACCTGGATGATATTATTCTGCAACTTCAGGCCAATCCCTATCAGAATCAGCTACAGCTGCAACGCCTGAAGAAGCGCAAATTACGCCTCAAAGACATGATCAAACGCATCGAATCCATGTTGATACCCAACATCGACGCCTGAAAGCCGGGGCCCCGGCGCAATCCCACGACCGTCACTTCCATACCCCAGCTCCGGCCCCACACAGGCCTCGGCCGGCAATCAATCACTCAAGACGAATCGTCGCACTTGTCACGGGAGACAGGGTTTCCAGGCTCGATTGCCCCACGGACCGGTAACGTCGCACCTGGAAATATACCCGTTTCAACCCACGGCCTTCGGAAAGGGTATATTCCAGCGTATCCCCAAACGATTGCCAATCGGCATCCCGAAAGTCAGCCGTTTCACTCACTCGATACTGGTTGGCTTCGCCATGGAGTTGCACTGTCAGACGCAAATGCCGGTCACGGGTGGTGCGCGCGCCACCATTGAGGCGCAAACGCTCCACCAGCAAGCCCGCGGCTGTCGGGGCTTCTGCCGCATCCGCTGGCGGGGCGGCATCACAGGTGGGGCCTCCCCCGCCGCGCGCCAGACCGATGATCAGTACCTGTTCCGTACCAAAGGTGTCTACTGGTCTTGATATCCCCAGATATCCCGGCTTGGAAACCGTTAACAGGTGACCATGACGTGGCACGTTCTCAAACCGTACACGCCCCTCCATCGCCGTGCGATAAGCGCCAAACTGACTGGGATTGGCCGCCGTACCCAGACAGACCGCCGCATCAGCGAGGGCTTGCCCGGAGCCTTTCACCTGCACCTGCACCGTCAGATCCGTGGCCTGTACCCTGGCGCCCAACCCGGCCAATGCCAGCATCAGGGCCAGACGGCCCCATGGGATAAAGCCTCGTTTCAGTAGCACTGTACTCGTTTGCTGCATGCGCCCCCCTAGTCCACTCACGCCCGGTTGAAATCGTATTCATGCAATGGTCACGAAACGGTCATCGCACTGCAATGCGTGACGGTTCCAATAATGCATGATTATGACGGGAACCGAAACCGGGAGACACTATATGGAAATCCCCTATACCACCGAGTGGTGGCGCTGGAAAATCTATCGCAGGATTGCCGAATATCTACATGACCCCAGCTTTCAGGGACAAATGGGGATTCATGCCATGCTGCAGGCCTACCGGGAACAGCAGCAATCCGATACAGCCACCGCCCATCAGGATGAGCACGAGTGGGGCTTGAACTGGCGATAAGACAGGGTATTCCTGGCGCTGGCTTACAAGCCTAGCCGGGAACCGGGTGTACCTTGCCGGCCGCCGCCTTTGCCCGCTCCCGGGCCTGCTCCACGGAATGATCCCAGGCCAGGGCCACCCCCATGCGTCGGCGTAAAAAGGCTTCGGGTTTACCAAACAGGCGCAGGTCCACTTGCGGGTCGGCAAGGGCCTGTTCCAGATTTTCAAAGGCGATTCCCTTTTCCTCCAGAGAACCATAGATCACCGCACTGGCACCCGGGTTCTGCAGGGCAACGGACACGGGCAGGCCCAGCAGCGCACGGGCGTGTAATTCAAATTCATTCTGATGCTGGGTAATCATGGTCACCATGCCGGTGTCATGGGGTCTGGGACTCACTTCACTGAACCACACCTGATCATCACGTACGAACAGTTCAACCCCGAAGATGCCCAGGCCACCGAGATTATCCGTGATCGCACGGGCAATCTCCCGGGCACGCGCAGCGGCTGCAGGGCTCATGGCATGGGGTTGCCAGCTTTCCACATAGTCCCCCTGCTGCTGAAGGTGACCAATGGCTTCACAAAAATAAGTTTCCACTTCCCCGAAGGCATTATTGGCACGCACTGTAAGCAAAGTGATTTCATAATCAAAGGAAATCATTTCTTCCACAATGACCCGTGCCTGCTTCACGCGGCCGGCATGCTGGGCATATTCCCAGGCTGATACCAGTTCCTGCTCATTGTGCACCGTGGATTGCCCCTTCCCGGAGGAAGACATCACCGGCTTGATGATGCAGGGATAGCCAATGCCCCCCTGAATGGCGTTGCGTAGCTGCTCCAGGGATTCGGCAAACGCATAGCGTGATGTGGGCAATTGCAATTCTTCCGCCGCCAAGCGGCGGATTCCTTCCCGGTTCATGGTCAAGCGAGTGGCCCGCGCCACAGGTACCACTTGCGCAAGCCCCTCCGCCTCCAGGGCTTCCAGGGCCTCTGTAGCAATGGCTTCTATCTCCGGAACGATAAAATGGGGCTGCTCTTGCTCCACCAGGGCACGCAAGGCCACGGGGTCGGTCATATCAATGACGTGTTGACGATGCGCCAGTGCATGCCCGGGTGCATGTTCATAGCGATCCACAGCGATCACTTCCACCCCCAGGCGCTGCAAGGCAATAATCACTTCCTTACCCAACTCGCCACAGCCCAGTAGCATGACCCGGGTAGCCGAAGGTGAAAGCGGTGTTCCGATTTTCATTGCGTAACCTTTGCGTACTGACCATAGAATGCCACAAGGGTACACCAGGGGGAGGGAAAATACTGCTACACAGAAAGCTCAGTGAAAACTACCGGATCGGTACTGACCCGCAAGTCAGAAAACCCTGATGACTGACATCAGGAAGAGGGGAAATCCTTGGCATACTTGCGAATCCATTCTTTGGCGGCTTCTTCACCGCTGATGGATCGCCCTTCCTTTTCCTGCACTTCGGATTTGTAGTGCTCGATGTGACACACCTGTTCCACCATGCGCGCCCGAAAGGAATCATCCTGGTCAAGAAACTGGACACCCACCATGTAAAGATCGCTTTCCTGGCGGCACCAGGCCACCTGACCAACCACTTCAAATGCGGGTTCCACTCCCGGTATGCGCACCTTGATTTCCGCCCCGATCTCCACCGGCTTTGCGGCTGTGAAAGCCAGTCCACCAAAACTCACGTTTTTCAACTGTTGCTTGCTTTCGGCTTGCGCCTTTTCCACCTGACATTCAATGGGAATATCAGAGGGGTGACGGATAAAACTCCGCATGCTCACCTCGCCTGTGGGCCCGTTGCTGATTTCAAAGGTATGAATGAATGGATTCATACGGATCATCGATGCATAAAACAAGCCACCGCCCTCTTTGGTAACACAGATGTTACAATTCCCCGCAAGCACCGATAAAAATACTTTTTTATCGGGCAGTTACTTTTTCCGGATCAACCGGTCCGGGGAACAGCCCTGCACAATGGCATACCATTCGACCGCGGATATCACGGAAAATTGCCTCTCAATCACTCCTGGGCGGCAGCATATTGACGATGGTCAACTGAATTCAGGCGCGCGACATGTATTTCCCCGTCCCGGTATTCACCCGCACCACCTCACCCACCGCCAGATACTCTGGCACCTGCACTTCGTGTCCGGTGGAGAGGACGGCCGTCTTGGTGCGTGCAGAGGCACTGGCACCTTTGATGGCCGGTGCCGTATCGGTAATCTCAAGATCCACGGACTGGGGTAACTCCAGACCGATCACCGCACCCTCCACCAGCAGTACCGCAATGCCCTGCAATCCATCCGTGAGGAAAGGCAGCTGTTCCTCCAGGTCACCTTCGTGGAGGCTGTATTGGGTATAGTCTTCATCATCCATGAAAATATAGGATTCCCCATCCTGGTAAGAGTACTGTACCTGGCGCTTTTCAAAGGCCACTTCCTGCAGGGCATCATCGCCACGAAAGGTTTCATCCCGTTTCTGACCACTACGCACATTCTGGAAACGCACCTTGTAGAGGGTAACCGCCCCGCGGGATGAAGGGCTTTTGGTTTCCAGATGGCGCACCAGAAACACTTCGCCATCCATTTCCACTACAGCCCCTTTTTTCAAATCACTTGCTTTCAAGGTAGAGTCTCCTGTTGATTGAAGCGCCGGCGCAGTCTAAAAACGGCACGGACCGGACGCAAGGTCCTCGCATAAAAAATACGGCTTGCAAACCCTTATTTACGACGCCGCACCCCGCGCAGCGGCTCCGCCCGACGTGGGTCATCAGGCCATGCATGTTTGGGGTAGCGTCCCCTGAGATCCTTTTTCACTTCCTGATAGGTGTTATCCCAGAACCCGGCAAGGTCCCGGGTCAGTTGCACCGGCCGCCGCGCCGGCGACAGTAAATGCAATAGCAAAGGCACCTTACCGCCGACTATGGCAGGGGTAATCGTGCAACCGAACATTTCCTGCAGCCGTACCGCCAACACCGGGTGTTCTCCATTCAGGTAATCAATGGGTAGCGATGAACCACTGGGAACCTGCCAGCGTTCCGGCGCCCATTCTTCCATGCGACTGCGCTGTGACCAGTTGAGACGCGACTGTAACAGGCTATGCAGCGGCAATTGGGAAAGAGTATCGCGCCCCTGAGGCGGTGACAGGGTATGCAGGTAAGGCAACAACCAGTCTTCCAGGGTGGCCAGCAAAACGGCATCACTCAGATCCGGCCATTGCCCTGCGGGATCCACTTGCCCAAGAAAAGCGATGCGCGCCTGCAACTGGCGGGCCTCGGGTGTCCAGGGCAGGGCTTCCAGACCCATCTGCCTCACTCCCTCCAGCAGGGCCTGGGCCAATGCCTCTTGATCTGGGTGCTCCAATGGCTTTTCGTCAATGACCAGGGCGCCCAGAAGGATTTGCTGCTGCGCCAGCACACGCCTTGCCACCGGGTCCCAGTATATCCGCTGCCGAGATTCAAGTTGATCCGCCAGCACTGCCGGCAAATCCTCCTTGGCCAGCCGTGCCGCCAGAAAAATCCGTGCCTCGCGGCGCTCGCCATCCAGATGTGCGGGTACCAGATACGCTTCCCCCCACAGCGGATCCTGTTCATGGAGCACGGCACCACGGCCATTGCGCAAACGATAGCGTCCCTGGCCTCCCTTGCGTTGCTGGGCAATGCGATCGGGATAGGCCAGGGCTAACAGTACACCACATTGCGCGGCAGCTTCCCTGGCTTCTCCCTGCCTCTGCTCCGAAGGCAGGCTGCGCAGTAATTGCTGCACCGTATGCAGCACCCGTTTACGTACGCCCATATCCACACCGGCCTGTTCGCCGTGCCGGCGCAGACATTGCACTCGCAACCAGATATCCGCCGTCACCCCGGGCCCGCGCAACAGATCCCGCTCGTTGCACAATGCCGCCAGTTCACAGGCAAGCGGCCCCAAACCCAGCTGCGCGCCACGCAACACCATATGCGCCAACCGCGGATGCAGGGGCATGGCGGCCATCTGTTGCCCATGGGGCGTGATCCGTCCCTGGGGATCCAGGGCCTGAAGCCACTGCAATAATTCCCTTGCCTGGGCATAGGCTCCCGCCGGTGGGACATCCATCCAGGAAAGCTGCTCCGCCTGCAGCGCTCCCCAACGCGCCAGTTCCAGCACCAGGGGGGTAAGGTCGGCCTGCAGAATTTCCGCCGGGGTATGGGCTACCAGTCC
>CBDUNQ010000088.1:0-7630 GCA_965368625.1 uncultured Gammaproteobacteria bacterium | reverse complement strand
CGATCTGGTGAGCTGGGTATTGGAGCAAGTGCCCACCATGGGCGCCGGCTGGTGCCCTCCGGGCATGCTGGGCATTGGCATCGGCGGCACGGCGGAAAAGGCCATGGTACTGGCCAAGCAGTCACTGATGGAGCCGGTGAACATTCAGGAATTACAGGCTCGCGGCGCCAGCACCACTATTGAAAAGTTACGCCTGGAGCTCTATGACAAGGTCAATGCCCTGGGGATCGGCGCTCAGGGCCTGGGTGGTTTGACTACAGTGCTGGACATCAAGATTCTGGATTACCCCACCCATGCCGCGTCCAAGCCGGTAGCCATAATACCCAATTGTGCCGCAACCCGGCATGTGCATTTCACCCTGGATGGCCAGGGCCCGGCGCAACTCGACCCCCCACCATTGGATACCTGGCCCGACATTACCTGGGAAGGCGCTGCTCACGCACGCCGGGTACACCTGGATCATTTGGATCGTGCCGCCCTGCAGAGCTGGAAGGCGGGTGAAACCCTGCTGCTCAGCGGTAAACTGTTAACCGGGCGTGATGCGGTACACAAACGCATGGTGGAGTTACTCGAACGCGGTGAACCGCTGCCGCAGGGGCTCGACTTCCACAACCGCTTTATCTATTACGTGGGTCCCGTAGATCCGGTACGGGATGAAGCCGTAGGTCCGGCCGGCCCCACCACGGCCACCCGCATGGATGCCTACACGGAAGTCATGCTGGCGAAATCCGGTCTCATCGGCATGATTGGCAAAGCCGAGCGGGGCCCTGCAGGGTTGGCGGCCATTAAACGTCATCAGGCAGTGTATCTCATCGCCACCGGTGGAGCGGCTTTCCTGGTGTCACGGGCCATCCGCAAGTCCCGAGTGGTGGCATTTGCCGAATTGGGCATGGAAGCGGTGTATGAATTTGAAGTGGAAGATATGCCGGTCACCGTGGCAGTGGATAGCCAGGGAAACAGTATTCATGAAACCGGCCCGGCCCAGTGGCGGCAACGCATTGCGGATATCCCCATCACCCGTGGCTGATGTTTTTACGGATCTGGCCGACACATTGGCAATGCTCGCCAATAGTGATGTGTGAATTGATAACAATCAACAGGATAGCAGTACTTTGAAACTTACGATTCCATCCCAGGACGCCCTCATCGACCCCACCCTTGAGACACAACCCAAGAACCTGCGGGACTGGGTTCAGACCCTGCCCTATATCAGCCCGGCGAACGCCAGCAAAATGGCCCGGGAAAACCTGCAGAAACTCAACCGTATTCCCCTGCCCATCGGGCGTCGCCTTGAGCTTCTGGAATGCAGCGCCGATGCCTACTGGCGAATACTGGAAGCCGTGGTTGAACACCCGGAACCCCAGGGAAAGATGGCGCGTGAACAGGACCCACTGCTCGGCCTGCTGCAGGGGTTTTGCCAGGATCTTGCCTATGGCTACAAGATCGCCGTTCACGATGGACAGGGGAAATCCAGCCTGTTTGGACGCGGCAGGCAGCAACAACAGGCCGTGCTACTCGCCATTGAATACCTGGGTCAGGTGCTGAATCATCGCTATGCCCTGTATCAGTGTCCTTCGGAAAGCCTGTGGGCCGAGGTGGACCAACTCTACCGCTTTGCCCGTAAGCGAAAAATCCATCTGAATCCCATCGCGGGTCAGCGTGGTGTACGCTGCAGCATCGAACATGCCTATCTACAGGTGTTGTTGCTGAAGATTGGTGATCCATTCCGGTTGCCGAAGAACAGTCTCTGGGACTTCTCTGGCACGGATACAGTCTTGTTCCGACACCCAGCCGCCTTCGGGAAACATTCCTCTGCCGGCTTCCATGTGTGATGCGGATGGCGATGCACAGCTACTGTTTCTGGAAATCAGTGAACTCATCACTTCTGTGGAACAGGACCTCAAGGCATTGGATGAGGGTTACCGCCCCAAAAGCCTGGGCTTTGGCGCACAACTCAGTACGGCCGATGCCCAACAGATACTGCTGCAACTTCTAGCCGGCTGGACACAGCAGGTTCAGCGCAAGGCAGAGCGGGAAGATTTACAGGCTGATGCCGAATTTGCCGTGGGGCTGGAAAGTTGCTTTTATTTCCTCAACCGTGGACAGGCATTCAATCGCAGCGGGTTTGTGACTGCACCTCACAATGAAAAAGATCGGGAAGCCTCATCCTGGGAGCAAAACGAGCGTCCGGAATTCCCCACCCTTAGTGGTCATATACTCAATCGCAGCGCCGGAGGGATTGCCGTACATTGCAACCAACCGCGAAGTAATGCCCCCCGGGTAGGGCAATTACTTGCGATCCGCAGCCGTCATCGCAGTCATAATCAGGCGGGGGTATGGTTCATCGCCAGCACCCGCTGGCTCAAGGTGGAAAATGCAGATAGCTTTGAAATGGGCGCCCAGTACCTGGCCAGAGAAGCCATTCCGGTAGCGGTGCGCGCCTTTGCCGAACATGTGGGGAACAGCGAGTTTCATGCTGCACTGCGCATTGATACCCAGCAGGGAGATAAAACCTGGCAAATCCTCATCACCCCTTGCGGTTTTTTTGCTTCAGGGCGTGAGCTGGAATTGGTGCGCGGCGGCTGCCGGGAAAAAATACGCTGCCTGCAGCTGTTTGAATCGGGTACCGGGTATGAACGGTTTCGCTACGAAGTAGTGAATACCAGAAACGGAAGTGCCACTACCCCGGGGCCGGGATAGTGGCACTTCTTTCTGACGTTCTGACTATGGCTACTTGATGCTGGAAAGCAAATCGTAGGATTTGCGCCCTTCGGCATTGACGATCGCGGCTGAAGCCTCCCGCAAGGTGGCATTCTGTGCAGCGGTCAGATTTCCCGCCTGGGCAGACTGCATCATGGCCTTGGCCTTTTCCAGGTAATACTGATTAATGGCTTCCCGCGCCTGATCGGCCGCCTTATTGGCCATTTTCAAGGCGGTTGCTTCATCGCCCGCGGCAGCGGCCTTTTCAGCATCCGCCAGATATTTTTCCGTATCTCGCCAGATCCACTCGTTGGCCTTGGCTTCCCCAATGGCCACTTTCGCATCGGATATGGCCTTGGTTACCGCAGTGGAAACCTGCGCCGGAGCAGTGGCACTGGCGGAGTCCTTCGACGTCTGGGTACTTGCACAACCCGCTACCAAACCCATGGTAAGGGCCACAACAAGAAGGTGTTTCGGGCAAAACGGTTTATTCATGAAATCTTCTCCGCTGCTATTGATCACTGTAAAGCCAACTTTACTCCAACTGGTAGTCAGTCACCCGCAGAATCCACCCCCTGGGGAACACCTGCACGGCTGACAAAACCACTCCTCAAGCATAGTAGACGCGGATACCCTGCACTACATTCCATAGGAAACCATATAAATAAAGATTTCCGCTCCCGGCGGGGGAGGCACCCGGCTCAGGGACTGACCGGCGCTGCCAATTCACGCTGCTCCGCCTGTTCGCGCGCCTGCATGGCCTGGGACCTTGCATCCAGCGCGGTACGTCGTGCCTTGCGGAAATGCCCGGAATCCAGCTCTTGTTCTGCCTGTTGCAACAGGGATCGCGCGCTGCGGATGGAATCTTCGGCGAGGGTATCGGCACCGGCGGCATGGGCCGCCTGAATTGCCTGCCGAGCATCACTCATTTCCTGCACGGGGGCGCTGGTGCATGCTCCGAAGACGAAGACCAGCATCGACAGGAAGAAGAGGTATGATGGTGTGCGCTTGCTCTGCATGTAGACTCGGCCTCGGCCCGACAACCCATTCGAACCGACCCCAATTGATTTGCGTTGCGCCACCGTAGCATCGGCAATCACACCCGTCAAGCAACTTGGAGGGTAGAACCGCGTTTTCTGGACGGGCATACCTTTCTTTTGGGACAATGTGTTGCGAGTGAATTCTATTAAACTACTGCAATTGAATCCAAGGACTCCGGCCATGCCAAAGTCAAAGCCCGTCTTATACCACAATCCCCGCTGCTCCAAATCCCGTAAAGCCCTGGAGCTGTTGCGCCAACAGGGAGTGGAAGCCCAGGTGGTGGAATACCTGAAGACCCCGCCGGACATGAAAACCCTGCAGCGGATTCTTCGACTCCTGGGACGTGAACCGCGGGAAATCATGCGCAAGGGAGAAGCGGAATACCGGGAACTGGGCTTGGATGACCCCAAGCTCAGCCGCGAGGCGCTCCTCCGCGCCATGGTGGAAAATCCAAAGCTCATCGAACGCCCGATACTGGTTACCAGTGAAAAGGCCGCTTTGGGGCGCCCCCCGGAAGACGTACTGGAGATTCTCTGATGGCGGATATTCTGGTGCTCTACTACAGTCGCTACGGCGCCACTCGGGAAATGGCGTTGCGCATCGCCCAGGGGGTGGAAGACATTCCCGGCATGCAGGCACGCCTTCGAACCGTACCTGCAGTTTCCACGGTCTGTGAAGCTACTGCAGACAGCATCCCGGAGGAAGGCGCGCCCTATGCAACCCTGGATGACTTGCACCAGTGCCAGGGTCTGGCATTGGGCAGTCCCACCCGCTTCGGCAATATGGCGGCTCCCATGAAATATTTCATCGATAGCACCAGTAGCCTGTGGTTACGCGGCACCCTGAGTGGCAAACCCGCCGCCGTCTTCACCTCCAGCTCCAGCCTGCATGGCGGCCAGGAAACCACGCTGATTTCCATGATGTTGCCCCTGCTTCACCACGGCATGCTATTGCTTGGCCTGCCTTACAGCGAGACGGAGTTGCTACATACCCGCAGTGGCGGTACCCCCTATGGACCAAGCCATCTGGCCGGCAGTGACAGTAAACTTCCGCTCAGCGAATCGGAGAAAATCCTGTGCACGGCGCTGGGAAAAAGACTGGCCAGCGTGGCCAGACAACTCATGGAATCCCCCACCCAATGAGCCCTGCCAACTGGAAAGTTCTCACCCTGCTGGGCTATTTCAGCACCTTTTTCTTACTGTTGGCATGGTATGGATTCCTGAGCCCATCGGCACATCTCTCCACCTTATTCATCCTGTTGCTGCTATGCACTCCCTTATTGCTGCCCTTGCGCGGCCTGCTGCGAGGCGATACCTATACTTATGGCTGGAGCCTGTTTCTCGCCCTGGGATACTTCATTCACGGCGTGCTGGAAGCCTTCAGCACACCCACTGACCGGGTATACGGTGCCCTGGAAATCCTCTTCACCCTGTGCTGGTTTCTGGGAGGCATTGCCTTTATCCGCAGTAGCGCCCGACAATCCCGCACCACAGCCACCACCGACTCAACGGGCGACCAGCCGCGCTAACCCCGCCACCCGTTCGAAAACCCCGCACCAGAAACCCGCCGACCCCGGCCACACCAGGCAATCCGGACGGCAAACCGAGGCAATCCGGACAGCCATGTTTGGGCGAGGCAATCCGGACAGCCATGTTTGGGAAACAGCTAATCCGGACAGCTAATCCGGACAGCCATGTTTGGGAGCAGCTAAACCGCAGCTCAGCTAAACCGGACCAGCTAAACCGGACAGCCATGTTTTATATTGAACACAGCGGGGCAACAATTCAGGGCATCCATGAATTTATATTTAGTAACAATAGATTATCGACTTTTCTAGCGAAGGATTGCTGCCACAGAGGGCTCGGATCAGGCGGGCAGTATGGTGCGCACAAAGGGGATCGTGAGCCGGCGTTGCGCCACCAGTGCCGCCTGGTCAAGCCGGTCCAGTAGAGCAAACAGTGCCGGTAAATCCCGGGGGCTGCGGCGCAGCAGGTATTCGCCGGTTTCATCGGGCAACTCCAGGCCCCGGGCGCGGGCACGCAGTTGCAGCGCCGCCAGGCGCTGGGCATCGTTCATTTCCTGTAGACGATACAGTAACCCCCAATGGAATCGGGAGATCAGATCCGCCAGTTGCAAGCCCAGTGCTTCCGGGCGATCGCTACCCGCCACCAGTAAGCGCGTACCCTGGGTGCGCACCCGGTTATAGAGATGGAACAGCGCCTCTTCCCACATTTCCTGCCCGGCAATGGCCTGCACATCATCCAGGCAGATCAGATCCGCCTGCTCCAGCCCTTCCAAAATCGATGGCCCCATGGGCAGCATGGTAGCCAGCGGTACATACCAGGCATGACCTCCTTCTTGTTGCATCTGTGCACAGGCCGCCTGCAGTAAATGGGATTTACCGGTACCTCTGGCGCCACTGCAATAAAGCAAGGCATCACCCCGCCCATGGATCAGGTCTTGAAAACCCACCAGCACCTCTTCATTGGGCCCCGGATAAAAGTTATTGAAACGGGCGTGATCGTGGAGCTGGATACGCAATGGAATCTGTGGATGCATGGCGATCCTCAGACACCCCGGCCAAACCGGGTCAACTGATCGTATTCGACCACGCCGACCAAACTGCCTGCCGGGATTCGCAACCTTTGCTGCCGGCAATCAGTCCTGTGGTGAGTCGTCAACCGTGGCCTCCTCCACTTCAGGCCCATACAGCTCACTGTTGAGATAACGCTGATGGGCATGGCGCAGCAGCACCATAACCACAGAAGCCACCGGGAGGGCCAGCAACACCCCCACAAAACCGAACAGTTGACCACCCGCCATCACGGCGAAGATTACCGCTACCGGGTGCAGGCCGATACGATCCCCCACCAGTTTGGGTGTCAGCCACATGCCTTCCAGCAATTGACCGATACCAAATACAGCAGCGATGCCCAGCAATGGCATAAAGGCCTGGAATTGCAACCAACCCGCAATGGTGGCCACTACGATACCGACGATAAAACCCAGGTAGGGAACAAAGCTCACCAGGCCGGCAATAAGGCCGATCAGCAGGGCAAGATTCAGCCCCACCATCCACAGGCCCAGGCTGTATAGGCTGCCCAATGCCAGCATGACCAGAAACTGGCCACGTAAAAAAGCGCCCAACACTTCATCGGATTCCTTGGCCAGCGAACCGATGGTGCCGATCCAGCGTCGCGGCAGCATTTCCCGAATGCGCAATATAAGCACATCCCAGTCGCGCAGCAGGTAGAAGGTCACCACAGGAATCAACACGATGTTTGCCAGTGCACCCAGCAGGGCCATACCGGAGCGGGTCAAGGAGTTGACCAGGTAAGCCGCGAGGTTGCCCGCTTCCCGCCAGTGTTGCGCCAGTGAGGCTCGCAACTTTGCGGTATCCATCAAAGCCTCGGTTTCGACCCCTACCAAACCACCCACTACCGGCAATACACTGTCCTGCAGCCACTCGATGATGCGCGGCAGCTGATCAACCAGCACTTCCACCTGTCGCGCCATCATGGGAGCCAGGAACAACACCAGTATGAGCATCACCAGCGTCATGAAGGAAAACACCACCAGTACCGCCCGGGTACGACTGAGTTTTTGCAACTCCAGACGGTCCACAACCGGGTCGCCAAGATAGGCAAGCAGGGCACCCACAAGAAAGGGTGTCAGAATGGGAGACAGGAGATAGATCAGCCACCCCAGCACCAGGGAACCGCCCAAATACATCCATTTTTGCGAATCAGTCACCATCACTATCCTTGAGGCCAGGTTTGCGTTGCGCCCGTTGACTCCAACTCCAGACGTAGTCGACACCACTCCACACCGTGGCCATAGCCACCATCAGCGCCAACATCTGCAGCCAAAAGGCCTGCAGTGTGGGATA
>CBDUNQ010000087.1:0-7742 GCA_965368625.1 uncultured Gammaproteobacteria bacterium | reverse complement strand
ATGAGGATTGATCACCCAATCAGGCTCATCAATCCAGGGGATGTGCACCGCTCCCGCAGGGTGTCCGACAAATAGATATTCCATACTGGAGCGAATATCCACCAGTACGGCACTGGGGTCCTGTTTCAACAGCTCCCAGGTGGCTTGCGGGGTAAGATCCCTGACCTGCTTTTCTGTCATCAATGGCTACTCGGCTGCAACGCTTGTCCTAGTATAGTGCCAATTACCCATGTTCCGCCCCTTGCAAGCCCTCCGCGGCCCACGTACCTTCTTTCCCCATGTTTCAGCAACCCCCAAAAACCCTGTTGCGCCAGGTAGGGCGCGCCATTGCCGACTACCGCATGATCACGGCTGGCGACCGTATTCTGCTGGGCCTGTCCGGTGGCAAGGATTCCCTGACGCTATTGCATACGCTGATCCATCTACAGCGCCATGCACCGATACGCTTCGATCTTGCCGCTATCAGTGTCGATCCTATGGTTGATGGATTTGACTTGCGCCCCCTTGAAACCTATTTGTCGACCCTCGAAGTACCCTATTACCGGGTCGAGGAACCCATCCTGGAGCGCGCCAAGTCCCATATGGAGGGAGACTCCTACTGTAGCTGGTGTGCCCGCATGAAGCGCGGAGTGATGTATGGCATGGCCCGCCGGGAAGGGTATAACGTACTGGCCCTGGCACAGCACCTGGATGATCTTGCGGAAAGCTTTCTGCTTTCGGCCTTTCATGGCGGTCAATTACGCACCATGAAGGCCCATTACACCAATGATGCCGGCGACCTGCGCATCATTCGCCCACTGGTTTACATACGGGAACGACAGACCCGCGACTTTGCTCGCGCCGCCTCTCTGCCCGTCATTGGTGATAATTGCCCCGCCTGCTTTCGCATGCCGACACAGCGTCAACACATGAAAGAACTCCTCGGACGAGAGGAGCGGGAAAATTCCCTGCTATTCAAGAGCATTTTATCGGCAATACGCCCACTAATGACTGAAAATCAGTGATTCTTGTTATTATTTCCTTTTTGAAGGATGAAAATATATGAAAAAAAGGAAATATCGATGAAATTTGAAGAAAAGTGGGGAAAAATATGTAAAGAATATGGATTATTGGTATGCGATCCCAATTATTGACGATAATTCTGCGAATTTTTGCCCTACTTCCCCTTCCGATCAATCATGCGCTGGGAGCCACCCTTGGCTGGTTCACGAGCCGGATCCCCAATCCGGTGCGCACCACCGTGATGGAAAATCTGCAACGCTGCCTGCCTCAATGGAGCCATGAGCAGCGCCTTGAACTGACCCGGCGCTGCCTGCAGGAAACCGGCAAGACCCTGACGGAATCCGGCCCGATCTGGTGCTGGCCGGGGGACAAGGCCTTATCCCTGATCGTAGCCATCGAGGGCAGGGAAGCCATCGATGAAGCCCTGCAGCAGGGCCGCGGCCTGATCCTGGCCACACCACACCTGGGGTGCTGGGAACTGGCGGGGCTCTGGACGGCAGCCCACCTGCCCATGACCACCCTGTATCGCCCGCCACGCATCAAGGAACTGGAAAATATCATTCGCAATGCCCGCCAGCGGCTGGGGGCAGAGTATGTGCCCGCCGATAACCGGGGGGTACGCGCACTCTTTCGCGCGCTGGCGGAAAACCGGGTGGTAGGCATGCTTCCCGATCAGGATCCACGCGACAATGGCGGCGCCTTCGCCCCTTTTTTCGGCGTACCTGCCTACACCATGACCTTCCTCTCCCGCCTGGCGCGAAAAACCCGTGCACCGGTACTGTTTACCTACTGTGAACGCCTGCCTCGGGGGAAAGGATATATTCTGCGGTTTTTCAAGACCGATGAAATCATCGGCACGGGCAGCCTGGAAGAATCCCTGGCAGCCATGAACCGTAGCGTGGAGATGTGTATCCGCCGCTGCCCGGAGCAATATCAATGGAGTTACAAACGCTTCAAAACGCGACCACCGGAAGAAGCCACAACCGGCTAGGCATTTCCGGTTGATTTGTGCAGGCGCTTGAGAAATACCCGCATTTCCTTCACCGCCTGTTTATCCCCCTTCTTTTCCGCTGCCTCAATGCCTTTTTCATAGGCTGCCATGGCTTGCGCTTCACGCCCCAGGGAAGCCAGCGCCTTGCCATAAATTTTCCAGGCGGCGGAGTAGGCCGGATCGTATGTCAGTGCCTGTGCAAGGTGTTCCACGGCCATAGCCGCCTGTCCCTGCTTGAAGTATTCATTGCCGAGGCTATAGCGCAACAGGGCATTGTCCTGCCCCTGCGCCAGCATTTTTTCAAAATTTTCGATGATTCCCATATCGGTACCCTGTGCGAAGCTTTACCTGTACTGCATGGCATTGGAGAAAAGCGTTTCCACTACCGTAGCTACTCTCTCATCGCCACGGCATACGCTTCATTGCGAAAGCCCTTCCGTACATTACCAACCCCTCCCTCTTCACGGTATACCAGGATGCGCAGCGGCGCCAATAGCCGTAACAGCTCATTATTCCCGAGACGATAGTCAGGGTTTCGGGGACCACCTTCGAATACCTGCTCACGCAGAAAGGTCTGGTAAAACAACAAGCCGCGAGGACGCAGTGCCGCCCGCAAATGGGGAAACAGACGACGATCGAGGAAATAACTCACCACCAATACATCCACACTGCCCGGCGCAGGCGGCTGCACCATGACATCACGGGTCGATGCCTGCAGGCCAGAGACTTCAAGGGCGCGTAATTGTTCGATAACCACCGGGGAGAAATCCCAGGCCTGGGTCACCAACCCACGACTGGCCAGCAGCCGCGCATTCCCACCCTGGCCGCAGGCCAGGTCCAGGGCATCCCCCTGTTCCGGCAGCAAATGCAGGTTTTCCCGCAACACCCTTGCGGCTTCTGGCGTCACGTTTTTCCTGGCCGCATACCGGCTATCCCATTGCCGGCGCATGGCTGCCGTTTCTTCCGGCCCTTCCCTATCCGCCATCAGCGACGCCAGAAGGCCGGCGTGAGTAGCACCAGGGCCGTGAAGATTTCCAGACGCCCGAGCAGCATGGCGAATCTCAGCACCCACTTGGAAACATCATTGATATCACCATAGTGCAACCCCACCTCTCCCAGGCCGGGGCCGAGATTATTCATGCAGGCAGCAACCGCGGAAAATGCGGTAATCTGATCCAGTCCCGTGGCCATGAGAATCAGCATCATTACGGCAAAACTGGCTACATAGATGGCAAAAAAACCCCACACGGATTCCACCACCCGATCCGGCATGGCCTTGTTGCCCACCTTTACCGGAATTTGCGCATTGGGATGCACCAGGCGGGTAATTTCCCGCGCACCCTGCTTGAGCAACAACAGGAAACGGATGGCCTTCATGCCACCGCCTGTGGACCCGGCGCAACCGCCGATGAAACTGCTGAACAATAGCAGCACCGGCAAAAAACCCGGCCAGTTGAAATATTCCGCCGTGGTGAACCCGGTAGTGGTGCCCACCGATACTGCCTGGAAGATGCCATGGTGCAAGGCTTCATACCCGGTCATGAAGGCATGAGTGAAATAGAGATAGGTGACCGTGATCAGTGCCACCACACCCAGCACGGTCAGGTAAAACTTCACTTCGGGATCATGCAGATAGGGGCGCAGACTCAGGGAGCGCCAGGCGAGAAAATGCAACGAGAAATTCACCCCGGCCAGCAGCATGAATACCACGGCAATCATTTCAATGACCGCGCTGTCAAAGTACCCCATGCTGGCATCATGAGTGGAAAACCCACCAATGGCCACCGTGGAAAAACTATGGGCGATGGCATCGAAACCACTCATGCCCGCCAGCCAGTAGGCAAGGGCGCAGCTGATGGTCAGGGCCAGATAGATATACCATAGCGCCTTGGCCGTCTCTGTAATTCGCGGCGTCAATTTGCTGTCTTTCATGGGCCCCGGGGTTTCCGCCCGATACAACTGCATCCCCCCGATACCCAGCATGGGCATAACGGCCACGGCCAATACCACAATACCCATGCCACCCAGCCATTGCAGTTCCTGCCGGTAGATCAACAGGGATTCCGGCAGCGAATCGATACCGGTAATCACGGTGGCTCCGGTGGTGGTCAAGCCCGACATGGATTCAAATACCGCATCGGTGAAAGGCATGCGTGGGTTTTCCGACAGCATGAAGGGTACGGCACCCACCAGCCCGAGTACGGTCCAGAACATCACCACCACCAGGAAGCCATCGCGCACCCGCAATTCCTGGCGACGCCCCCGAACCGGCACCCACAGGAGAAACCCGGTAACCAGTACCATGAGGAAACCCATGAGAAAAGGCATCATGGCACCATCCTGGTACCACCAGGATACCAATGCAGGTGGCAGCATGGTGGTGCTGAACACCATCATCAATAAGCCGAGAATTCGTAGAATACTGGTGAATTGCATGCCTTAGTCCAAATACCCCTAGCCGCTTGCCGGCCTGATTTCAGGCCATTGTTGACGTAATACCTCCAGGGCCTGCTGACAGAGACTGGTCAGAAGAACGTCACACCCACCTGGAACAGGCGCTCCACATCGGGAATGTAACGCTTATCCACCAGGAACAGAATCACATGATCCTCGGTTTCAATGACCGTATCATGATGCGCGATAATCACTTCATCACCACGCACCACGGCGCCAATGGTCGAGCCCGGTGGCAACTTGATTTCATCAATAGTACGCCCCACCACCTTGGAGTTGCTCTTGTCTCCGTGGGCCACGGCCTCAATGGCTTCTGCGGCACCGCGCCGCAAGGCATGCACATTCACCACATCGCCACGACGCACATGGGCCAGCAGACTGCCAATGGTGGCCTGCTGGGGTGAGAGTGCAATATCGATGGCATCACTCTGTACCAGATCCACATAGGCCGCCCGATTGATGAGCGACAACACCTTGCGCGCTCCGAGGCGCTTGGCCAGCATGGCCGAAAGGATATTGGCTTCTTCATCATTGGTGAGCGCGCAGAACACATCGGTATTTTCGATATTTTCTTCCAGCAGTAATTCCCCGTCGGCCGCATCGCCCAACAACACGATACTGCGCTCCAGGCGCTCGGAGAGCCGGCGGGTGATTTCCGGGTTGCAATCAATGAGTTTCACCTGATACTTGGATTCAATGGCTTCGGCAAGCCGCAGGCCGATATTGCCACCGCCGGCAATGATAATGCGCTTTACAGGCTTATCCAGCTTGCGCAATTCGCCCATGACTGCCCGAATATTCTTACTGGCCGCGAGGAAGAAAACCTCGTCATCGGACTCGATTACGGTATTGCCCTCGGGGATGATCGGACGTCCGCGACGGAAGATGGCGGCCACCCGCGCCTGAATCCCCGGCATATGCTCCTGCAGCTCCCGCAGCTCATGCCCCACCAGCGGACCGCCATAGACGGCACGCACCGCAACCAGTTGCACCCGGCCATCCGCAAAATCCAGTACCTGGAGCGCGCCCGGATGCTGAATCAGACGTTGTATATACTCGGTGACCAATTGCTCCGGACTGATCAACACATCCACCGGCAGGGCTTCCTGGGCGAAAATCTTCGGGTAGTTGAGGTACTCCACGGCCCGCACCCGGGCAATCTTGATGGGGGTATGAAACAGGGTATAGGCCACCTGACAGGCAATCATATTGGTTTCATCGCTATTGGTGACGGCAATGACCATATCGGCATCTTCCGCACCGGCACGGCTCAACACTTCGGGATGGGAGGCGGGACCGGCAATGGTGCGAATATCCAGGCGATCCTGTAAATCCTGCAGCAAGTGCCGGTTCACATCCACCAGGGTGATATCATTGGCTTCCCTGGCCCGGTTGTAGGCCACGGAGGAACCCACCTGCCCGGCTCCGAGAATGATGATCACACCGGGCCTGTATTGCGGATGCATAGGGTAACGACCCGGCATCGCGGATTTTCCCCAGCGTGGTAAATTCTGCTCCCGCCCACCGCTCTTCTGGATTTTTCAACACCATTGTCCTCGCTTCATGCGGCATAGGGGAAGTGCAGCACGCCAGCAAGCATCCATGGCACACATCAGCCACGGGGCACGATGGCCTGCACTATTCACCACCCTTCTTGAATTCGATGCCCAGCCCGCGCAGCTTACGGTACAGATGGGTACGTTCCATACCCACACGCTTTGCCAGCTTCCCGACACTGCCACCCACTTCCTGAAGCTGATGCAGGAGATATTGCTTCTCAAACTGCTCGCGCGCTTCTCGTAACGGCATATCATAGGCCATCTGGTCTACATTGGCGGCATCCGCCTGCAGCAATTGATTACGCACAGCGGTTTCCACTTCCTCCAGCTCCACCGTATCGCTATGCCCCAGTATCAACAGGCGTTGTACCAGGTTTTTCAATTCCCGCACATTACCTGGCCAGCTGTGGTTACGCAGACGGTTTTGAGCCGCGACACTGAATTTCCGGTACGGCAGTTTTTCGTGGGTAACATAGTAATCCGTATAAAAATGCAGTAACTCAGGAACATCTTCAGGGTGCTCACGCAATGGCTGAATCACCAGGGGCACCACATTGAGGTGGTAATACAGGTCTTCGCGAAAACGCCCGGCCCGCACCTCTTCCTCCAGATTGCGGTGGGTACTGGCAATGATTCGCAGATCCACGCGCACCGGCACCGTGCCCCCTACCCGCAGAAATGAATGGGTCTGCAGCACACTGAGCAGGCGCGCCTGGGTCTGGGCATCCATATCGGCAATATCGCCAAGACTCAGCGTGCCACCATTGGCTTGCTCAAACCGGCCATAATGGAGCTCTTCGCCCTCTTCACTGCCAAACAGTTCCACGGCGGAATTTTCCTGGGAAAGAGAACCTACCGCGCCTTCGATGAATGGGCCAGTGCGGCGCTGGCTGTGCTCGTGAATATAGCGGGCAAAGACCTTTTTGCCGCTACCCGGCTCGCCACTGATGAGTACCCAGGTGTCATGTTGGGCAATGCGCTGGGCCTGTTCACGCAGTTGCTGCATGGCAGCGCTCTTCCCCACCGGCTCGCTGATAGGCTGAATCTGCCGACGTAAACCGACGTTTTCCCGTGCCAGCTTGTCACTCTCCAGGGCGCGCTCCACGGTAATGAGCAATTTCGCCAGGGATATGGGCGCCCAGACGGGTCGCCTCCACCGCCGTTTCCACGTTGCCATGGCCGGACATGACGATTACCGGACATGGCAGTCCGCCCCCTTCCGACCATTCGCGCAGCAGGGAGATACCGTCGATATCCTCCATCCAGATATCCAGCAGAATCAGGTCCGGCCGGCGATTGCGGCGCGCCTGCCGGGCACCTTCGCCACTGTCTGCAACCTCAACTTCATAGCCCTCATCCTGCAGGATTTCCTGCACGGTGCTACGAATGTCGGGTTCATCGTCCACCACCAGGATGTGGCTGGCCGTCATGGTGAAGTGCTCGCCTTGTTATGTGAAATATCGGTCATGCTGAGCCTGCAGACTACCTCACTTTGGTTTGGATGGAGCCGTACGCCTGGCCGTAAGTCAAGACCCTGCGCAGTGGAATTACTGCCCGGCATGATGGGCGCATTATAGCCTACGCAGGCTAGCTGCCAAGCTGTTCAAGATCAGGCGCCTCAGGCTGCATCTGACTCCGCTGCAGACGAATGCGCAACCGCGCACCGCCCTGTTCGCGATTTTCGGCATGAATCACTCCACCATGCTCCTCGATTATCTTTTTCACGATGGCAAGCC
>CBDUNQ010000086.1:0-7756 GCA_965368625.1 uncultured Gammaproteobacteria bacterium | reverse complement strand
CTTCCGGCAGGCTGCTGATCATCATGGCCATGGCACCGGTATCGTAGTATTCCTTGCCATTGGTGCAGATGCCCAGCCCGACGGTACCGGTCCAGTGGGTTACCCGAGTATCTTCCCGCAGCAGTTCCAGGATGCTGTCCAGATGGGGTGCATAGTTTTCCGTGACATACAGAAACCCCAGGTTGGCTTGCGGGGGAATGTACCCCATTTGCTGCAGGCATTGTTCCACGGCCTTTTCCCAGTGGGCGGATTCGGCGTGGCCAAAGAGAAATGGCTCGGTTTTGCTGGTGGCTTGTGAGGGTTTTCCCATGGTCACAGCAGCCTTGCAGGTGGTTTGCGAGGCTCGAAGTATACCGCAGGATGAAGTGCTTTCCAGGGCCGGTCAGCACAGACCGGTCAGGTCAGGGGTTACCCCCGGCCTTGGCCGGGGAACTATCAGAGAAGCTGAGATCAGCTGCGGGCTGCCAGCATGTTTTCGATAATGGGTGCAAGGATGATTTCCATGGCAAAGCCCATTTTGCCGCCGGGTACCACAATGCTGTTGCGGCGCGACATGAAGGAGCCATCGAGCATGCTGAGAATTTCCGGAAAGTTGACCCTCAGCTTTTTGGGGTCGCGGAAGCGAATCACCACAAAGGATTCATCGGGCGTGGGTATATCGCGGGCGATGAAGGGGTTGGAGGTGTCAACGGTGGGAACCCGCTGGAAGTTGATATCCGTGCGCGAAAACTGTGGCGTAATATAGTGTACGTAGTCATGCATGCGACGCAGGATGGTATCCACCGTGGCTTCTGCAGAATAGCCACGCTCTGCCGAGTCGCGATGGATTTTCTGAATCCACTCCAGGTTTACAATGGGTACCACGCCAATGAGCAGGTCCACATGCTGGGCCACATTGGCGTCTGCAGTGACCACGCCGCCATGCAAGCCTTCGTAGAAAAGCAGATCCGTGCCAGCCTTGATGTCTTCCCACTGGGTGAATTCGCCCGGCTTTTGACCATAGGGCTTGGCTTCTTCTTCGCTGTGCAGGTAGTAGCGGCGCTTACAGGCTCCGCTGGCACCGTAGGCCTTGAAGGTTTCTTCAAGCTTGTCGAATACGTTGGCTTCCGGACCGAAATGGCTGAAATTGTTGTTGCCATTGGTTTCAGCCGCTTTCATGGCTTCCTTCATGGCGGCGCGGTCATAGCGATGGAAGCTGTCGCCTTCCACCACCAGGGGGTTGATGCCTTCCCGGCGGAAAATATGCTCAAAAGCGCGCTTGACGGTGGTGGTGCCGGCGCCCGATGAACCGGTAACCGCAACGATGGGGTGTTTCTTGGACATGGATTTCTCCTTCAATAACGCAAACTCAAAAACCGTAGCCACTACCGCCTCTGGGGCGATAGTGCTTGAAATTCTGCTGCTTACGCCATCTGTAATCTGGGCGGGCGCGACGGCAAGCGGGGTATTGAACCACTTATCAATGGCCATAACCACGATCGGTGGAACCGGTCGCCTGGAGCGGGTTTTGAACCCGAATTTTCTCCAGCCGGAAAAGCGCCGCATCCTAGCACAACTGCCGGTCAGCTTCATCTGTCCCGTGCCACAAGCCGCCATGGCGAAGGGGTGATTTGTTTTTTACTTTTATATAAACAATAAGTTACCTTGTATTTTGAGCAACCGCTCGGGTTTCAGGTCGGCTGGGTGGGGGTTGGCCCGGTGATGGGGGCTGTAGTTACAGGCCATTGGCGAAGGAGATCCGGAATGCGTTACACTTCCCGGCCAGTTCCGGCGTTATCGCTACGGATCATAAGAAAAATCCAATCGGTGATTATCAATTATGGGTGGTATTAAAGAACTGGTGGCCATGTGGCCACGCCGCTTTGTGCCCTTCCTTGAGTGGATCGGTGAGCTGAAAGACCCCAAAACCCTGCGGGCAGACCTGTTGGCCGGGATCACCGTGGCCCTGGTACTGGTGCCTCAGTCCATGGCCTATGCACAACTGGCGGGATTGCCGCCCCACATCGGTTTGTACGCCTCCTTTTTCCCGGTCATGATCGCTTCCTTCATGGGATCATCACGGCAATTGGCCACCGGGCCGGTGGCGGTGGTGTCCTTGATGACGGCTGCTGCCCTGGAACCTATCGCCTCGGCCAATCCCGAGGGGTACCTGATCTATGCGGCCATGCTGGCCATCATGGTGGGCCTGTTCCAGATTTTTCTCGGCCTTTTCCGGCTGGGGGTGCTGGTGGACTTCCTGTCCCACCCGGTGGTGGTGGGCTTTACCAATGGCGCAGCCATCATTATTGCCACTTCCCAGCTTTCCAAGCTGTTCGGGGTGAGCGTGGAAAAATCGGAGCACCATTACGAAACCGTTTGGCGTGTATTGGTGGAGGCATCGCAAAATACCCATATGATCACCCTGATCATGGGGATCGTCGCTCTTTCAATCATGATCGTATTGAAAAAATACGCACCCAGGGTACCTTCCGTGCTGACGGCCGTGGTGCTGACTACCGTGGCTTCCTGGCTGCTGGGGTTCCAGCAAGCCGGTGGCCATGTGGTAGGGGAAGTGCCCACGGGGCTGCCGGGTATCAAAGTTCCGGATTTTGATCTCAATGTGGCCGGTCAACTGGTGATCTCTGCCATCACCATTTCCCTTATCGGCTTTATGGAAGCCATCGCCATTGCCAAGGCCATGGCGGGTGAAACCCGGCAGCGACTGGATACCAATCAGGAACTGGTGGGGCAGGGGGTCGCCAACCTTTCTGCGGGTCTGTTCCAGGCCTACCCGGTATCCGGTTCCTTTTCCCGCTCGGCGGTTAACTTTTCCGCTGGCGCTATGACCGGGATTTCTTCGGTGGTCACCGGGGCCATGGTGGCCATTACCCTGCTGTTTTTAACCCCGCTGCTGTATCACCTGCCACAGGCGACGCTGGCGGCCGTGATCATCATGGCGGTGATCAACCTGGTGAAGATAAAACCCATCAAGCACGCCATGACGGTATCTCCCCATGATGGCTGGGTGGCCATTATTACCTTTGTTCTTACCCTGGTGGTGGCGCCTCATCTGGATAAGAGCATCATGGTGGGTGTATTGCTTTCTCTGGGGCTGTTCCTGTATCAGACGATGCGGCCGCGTTTTGTGGAACTGTCGGTACATGAAGATGGCACCCTGCGCGATGCCAAGGTGAACGAACTGCAAACCGACGAAAACATGTCAATTTTGCGCTTTGATGGCTCTCTGTACTTTGCCAATGCCGGTTATTTTGAAAGTAAGGTGTTGTCTCATGTGGCCAGTAAAGAAAAGCTCAAGTATGTAATCATCGATTGTGAGGGTATCAATCAGATCGATGCTACCGGTGAGGAAATGCTCGAGGGTCTGTCGCAACGCATGCAGTCCGCCGGAGTGGAATTGTATTTCGCACGCGCCAAAAAGCAGATCGTGGATATCTTTAAAACCAGTGGCTTCATGGATAAGCTGGGAACCGATCATTTCTTCCGTACCCGCACCCGGGCCATCAACCGGGCGCGGCGGCAATTGGGTGATGTGATTCCGGAAAACTCGCCGCTCGCTTCACGGTTTTCCGATCCCAACGAAGCCGCAGCCTTCTAGGCACCCAGGGTGGTTCGCGAGCTATGCTCACTCCTGCAGGAGGCAATGAATCTATCCCGGCTGTGAAATGGCAATCCGTAGGAGCCAGCGAAGCTGGCGAACGGGGTCGGCACCCTGCCGAGAGTGACGGCTGTTCGCGAGCTTCGCTCACTCCTACAGGAGGCAATGAATCTATCCCGGCTGTGAAAAGGCAATCCGTAGGAGCCAGCGAAGCTGGCGAACCGGGTTGGCACCCTGCCGAGGGTGACGGTGGTTCGTCAGTTGCGCTCGCGCTTACGGGTGTGGGGTGAGGGGTTGGCGGCGCTGATAAAGCAGATCCCAGACCCCGTGTCCCAGTCGTTGACCCCGGCGTTCAAATTTGGTGGTGGGGCGGTAGTGGGGTTTTTCCGCGTACTGGCCCTTGCCGGCCAGATTACGGAAGGCAGCAGCCTGTTCCATTTCCGCCAGCATGTGTTCGGCATAGTCTTGCCAGTCGGTTGCCATGTGAAAGAGTCCGCCGGGACGTAACTTGCGCGCCAGCAGGTCGATGAACGTGGTTTGCAGTATGCGCCGTTTGTGGTGCTTCTTTTTATGCCAGGGGTCGGGGAAGAACAGCAATACCCGATCCAGGGCATCATCCTGAATTTGTGACTCGAGCACTTCTACGGCATCGTGGCACATCACTCGCAGGTTGTTCAGCCCCCTGCCTTCGATTTCCTGTAACAGGTGTCCCACCCCGGGGCGATGAACTTCAATGCCGAGAAAGTTTTCCGTCGGGTTGGCTGCGGCCATGGTGGCCAGGCTCTCACCATTGCCAAAGCCGATTTCCAGGGTGACCGGTGCCTGCCGGCCATAGATTCGTGACAGTATCAATTGGCGACCGTCCGCCTCCAGACCATAGAGTGGCCAGAGGTGTTGCAGGGCCCGCTCCTGACCTGCCGTGAGACGGCCCTCACGGCGGACAAAGGAGCGGATGCGGCGAATGGGAAACTCGGTCACAGTCAGTTACCATGGTAATGCACCAGGCCGTAGTGTACTGGAATCCTTTACTGAGTCATTGAGCAACTGCCCATGCCGGTGACAAAAAATATCATTTGGAGTCATAGGTAGTGTGCGTTACTCGATTTCACCTCTGCCATTGGCCGGGTTTGCGATGTCAGGCAGGGTGCAGTTCTCCGTATGCCCGTAGCCGAGGAGCGTGGTGTGAATCCAATTCATAACCCAGAGATGCCGCCGCTGGCTCAGGGCAGTCTATGGCACTGGTGGGTATGCGACCCATATCCGATTCACTGCGTGTCATTGTGGAGGCGGGTGTAATGAGATCAAGGGGTGTGCATCGCGGGGTTTTCGTACTCTTGCTCTGGCTACTGACCCCTCTTGCCTGGGCGGAACCGCCGGTGCTGCGGGTGGAAATCCTTGGCTTGGAGGATGCCCCGCTGAAAAACGTGCGGGCCCTGCTCAGTATTGAAAAAATGAAAGGCAGCAAGGAACTCACGCTGTTTCGCCTGCGCCGTTTTCATGAGCGTGCCCCCCAGGAAATCCGCGATGCACTCGCACCCTTTGGTTACTACCAGGTGCAGGTGGATGCCACCCTGAGCGAAGAGAATGGCGCCTGGCTTGCCCGGTATCAGATCACCCCGGGACCTCAGATGAAGTTTCAGTCACTGGAGTTGCGGCTTCAGGGGGAAGGGGTGGATGAGCCCGGCCTGCAACAAATCATCGAAACATCCAATGCCCTGGTGGGCAAGCCGGCCTTGCATGGGGATTACGAAAACCTGAAGCGGGATTGGCTGCAGCAGGCGTTCCAGAAAGGGTACCTGGATGCCCGTTACACGGTGCAGCGCCTGGAAGTGGATGCAGATGCCAATGAAGCCCATGTGGTACTGGTGCTGTCCACGGGAATCCGCTATGAGCTGGGTGAAGTATCTTTCGAGGGGGCGGATTTACATGAATCACTGCTGCAGGCCTATGTGCCTTTTACCCCGGGGGTGGCGTATTCCGATCGGGCAGTGCTGGATCTGCAGCGTGGCCTGGAGGATAGCGATTATTTTGCATCGGTACAGGTGGTGGCGGATCGCAATCAGGCGCAGGGCAGACGAATCCCGGTGCAGGTGGTACTGGCGCCGCGACGTCCCAACAAGTACTCCGCCGGTCTCGGATATGGCACCGATACCGGTGCCCGTTATCGATTGGGCTGGGCAAACCGTCGTATCAATCGTGCCGGACACCAATTGCGTGTGGAGTACGGAGCCTCTGAAATAGAGGATGCACTGACGGGAAGCTACCGTATTCCCCTGGCGCGTCCGCGCAGTGATTTTATCGAGTTTTCCGCGCTGATTGGCAGCGAAAACAGTGATACGGCCGATAGTGAAAAGCGCGTACTGGCGGTAAGTCACAGTTCCTTGCAGGGGCGCTGGCGGCGGGTGTTGTCACTCGGGTTTCAACAGGAAGATTTTGAAATCGGCGCAACCAGCGGTGATACCAGCCTGCTGATACCCGGTGTCAGTCTGCAGCGTATCTGGGGTAAGGAACGGTTGATTGCCCCACGGGGGGCGCGTTTACAACTGAGCCTGAAGGGCGCCGATGAAACCCTGCTCTCCGATGTTTCTTTTCTACAGGCGCAAGTGGATGCCAAGCTGATCTATTCCTTTGCCTCCCGGTATCGCCTCATCAGTCGCGGTAGTGTAGGGGCAACCTACACGGAGGACTTTGACCGTCTGCCGCCCAGTATCCGTTATTTTACCGGTGGCGATCAAAGCGTGCGTGGTTATGACTATAACGAGCTTGGGCCACGGGACAGCACTGGCGATAACATTGGTGGGGAGTATCTGTTGGTGGGCAGTGTGGAGTTGGAGCGCCACATCAAGGGGAATTGGCGTGGCGCCCTGTTTTACGATGTGGGGAATGCACTGAGTGGTTTCTCCGAGGACCTGTCCCATGGTGTGGGCTTTGGCTTGCGCTGGGAATCTCCCATCGGGCTGGTGCGGGTGGATATCGCCAATGCCGTCAGTGAAGACGATCACCCCTGGCGGTTGCATCTCACGCTGGGGCCTGACCTGTGAAGCGCGGGTGGTGGTTATTACTGGTGCCACTGGTACTGATAGGTGCCTTGCTTGCGCTGTTGGGCACCCAGGCGGGTCTACAATTTTCCCTGTACCTGGCGCGTACCTATATTCCCGGTGATATCAGCGTGCAACGGCTTGAAGGGCGCTGGCTGGGTCCGCTGCAGGTGGAGTCCCTGCAATACCAGCAAGAGGGCCAGGTGTATGCCGTACAACAATTGCAGTTGGACTGGCAACCGACGGCCCTGTTGCGAGGTCAGGTGCGAGTGGATCGATTGCATGTCACCGGTGTGGAAGTGGAACTGGGCCCGGTGATGCCGGAGCCCGATGAAGAAACCGCCAAACCTCCCATGACCCCCGGCTTGTCCCTGCCCCTGGGCATTCGTATCGATGATTTGCAGGTGGACGGGGTTCAGGTACAACGACTGGCTGAGCCACTGGCGCAACTGGATCGTCTGCAGTTGGCCATCTCGGGTGAGGGGGAAGAGATTCAGTTGGGTGAGCTGACCCTGGTGTTGCCGCAGGGGCGCCTGCAGATCACCGGTAGTCTTGGCCTGGGTGCGCACGCACAGACGGCACTGGATATGGCCTGGAGTGCCGACCTGGAATCGCTGCAGCATCTGGCGGGTAAGGCGCAGCTCACCGGTAACTGGCAACAGCTGCAACTGCAATATGCCCTGGAAAAGCCCGCATCTGCACAACTGGATCTGCAGGTACGGGAGCCATTGGCCGGGCTGCAATGGCAGTTGCGGGTGCAGTTGCCCGAAGGGAACCTGCAGCGTTTTTCGCCAGCCTGGCCGGATTTGTTTCTGGCCGGTGATGTACAGGCCCAGGGTGACAACCGGCAGGCGCAGTTGGCCGGGCGTGTGCATACCGATGCCGGTCGTAGTGGGCAGCCCTATGCACTGGATCTGAATCTCGAGGCAGAAGATACCGGGGATGGCTGGAAGCTCAGCATGGGCCGGCTACAGCAACCCGAAAGTGGTGCGGTGTTGGATGTCAGTGGTGAGGGCATGCATGGCGGATACAGCCAGGTGACCCTGGAGTGGCAAGGCTTGCGTTGGCCATTGCAGGATCCACCCGCTGGGCAGGAAGAACCGGTGTGGAAGAGTCCGGAAGG
>CBDUNQ010000085.1:0-7769 GCA_965368625.1 uncultured Gammaproteobacteria bacterium | reverse complement strand
GTTGCCCCTAGATCCCCTTTGGGGATCATCAGGGATTTCCCATCGTGCTCCGCACGATCTGGTCACATCAGGCAAATACCTTACCCTTCGGGTCAAGGCAAAACCCCGTCATTGCGAACGAAGTGAAGCAATCTCCTGCATCCGGCACCTGTCTTCCCGGTTCCGTGAGAATGACTGCCAACCCAGCGAGATTGCCGCGCTTCGCTCGCAATGACCCATTATGCAAGCCTGTGTGACAAGCAAAGACTAGTATCATTGCCTTGTTCTCCAGGCGTTTGCCAATTGAAATGGCATGGGTTCTTACGCTTCTGCAGCGAGTCTGCTAAGGTGAAATCGCCTAGTAGCAATGGAAATGCAGAAGTATTGCGTGCCAGGGGGCGTTGCCAGGTCGGGGTAGACCGTCTGTGCTTGGCAAGCAAGCCCGTGAATTCATCCTGGCCCGCAACTATCGAAATCAAATAATGTACACAAAGAGGAAGGGAATCATGAAAGCATCCATATTGGCACTGCTCACGCTATCCACAGTCGGTATCTCCCAGAGCGTGAATGCGGAAATGACTGCGGAGTGTGGCGCAGTGGCACCACCGTTATTGTCGGTAGCCGACTTCAATGGTGATGGCATCGTCACCCTAAAGGATCTGTATCGCATGTTTGACAGGCTGAGAAGCGGCCGTTATCACGCGCTCTATGATCGGGATGGCAATGGCAGACTTAATAAGCAGGATTTCATGCTGGCCATAAACGACTATTTTGCCGACAGTTCAGCGAGTGATCGGCAGATGGCGCAACTGTATAACCGGTTCAGCCATTTCCAACATGTATCGGGGCATGATGAAGTGCTGGCCATGGGCTATCAACCCTTTGGTGGTGCCTTGCAGGGGCATGGACAACACTGGCTTACCCATAATGGTCAGTTTGCTGTGAGTGGTTTTCGCGAAGCCAATAGTGAGGCGGCGGAAGGCTTGAATATCACCGCCGATGGCAGTGACATCCCCGCTCTGTTCTGGGGTGAGGCGGCAACACCACTCTTCCATGATTCCACTTCAGCCACTGGCTTGAGCACCCTGGACTGGCCATCCCCTAACGGCGTGTGGAATACTCAGCGGGTGCAGGCATTTGCCGATGCGCCACCGGATTTCTTTCCCGAGACCAACGAAGATCAATGGCATATGCATGCGGGACTGTGTGTCACCCTGGAAGACCGGGGAAATGGTCCTCAGTGGCAGATCAACCAGCATATGAGTAATGCGGAATGTCAGGCACTACCGAATCTGCAGCCCCTTGTGCTGAACGGGGTGGAAACCAATCCCTGGGGTAACTTCTGGATGCTGCATGTCTGGGCGTTTCACCTCAATCCCAATGGCACCTTTGCCAATACCCATCCCTGTGTAGACCCACAGGCCCCTTCCGAATCCGTAATCAATGGGGATCGGGTGGTTCCACCCTTTTTTCAGCATCACGGCTGAATCTTCAATGCCCCCTCGTAGAAAAGGCGAGGGGCGCTTGCTAATTCAACTTCCTTTCCAAGAAAGTATGTATAATCCGATGCTGGTAAAACGACAATCCACCAGACAAGGCATAGCAGGTTAACGGGTACATGGAAATTCTACAGGCAGTGGTAATGGGGATCGTGGAAGGGGCCACGGAATTTCTACCGGTTTCATCCACGGGGCATCTGATTGTGGTGAGTCAGTGGATGGATATGCCCCAATCCGAATCAAACAAGGCTTTTTCGGTTATCATCCAGCTCGCCGCCATTCTCGCTGTGGCTGCCAGTTACCGCAATAAGTTTACCCTCGGACATCTGGATCTGTGGACCAAAGTAATTCTGGCTTTCATCCCCATGGGCATTGTCGGCCTGTTGTTTCATGAGCAGATCAAGGCCTTGTTCACCGTGCCCATTGTGGCTGTAATGTTTATTGTGGGTGGTGTCATTTTTCTTGTTGTGGAATATTTCTATAAAGAGGGTAGTCATAGCGTTTCCACGGTGGAAGATATCAATTACCGTCAGGCACTCTGGATCGGAGTCGCACAGGTATTTGCCCTGGTACCCGGTACCAGTCGCGCCGGATCGACGATTATCGGTGCGCTGCTAGTGGGGTTGGACCGCAAGACCAGTGCTGAATTTTCCTTTTTGCTGGCCTTGCCGGTCATGATGGCGGCCAGCGGTTTTGACCTGGTGACCCATTACCAGGACTTCGATACCCAGAACCTGATTGCCCTTGGCGTCGGGTTTTTCGTTTCCTTCATTGTGGCCTACGTGACCATGAAGCTGTTTCTCCGCTTTCTGGCGCATTTTACCTTTGTAGCCTTTGGTGTCTATCGTATCTTCTTCGGGTTGTTATTGCTGGGATTGTCTGCCTGAAGCCTCAGATGAATTGAGGTTTCACACCGGCCGCTGTCACCCCGGCGCAGGCCGGTATCTCATGACGCTGGCGGGAGGTTCGGGAGATTCCGGATCTTCGCTTCGCAAAGCGCATAGAACCCCTTCGGGTTGCCCCTAGATCCCCTTTGGGGATCATCAGGGATTCCCCATCGTGCTCCGCACGATCTGGTCACATTATGCGTACCTTATCCTGCGGGTCGAGCCAAAGGCACGTCATTGCGAGCGAAGTGAAGCAATCTCCTGAATCAGGCACTTGCCTTCTTGAGTGCGCACTGCCAACCGAAGGAGATTGCCGCGTCGCTTCGCGACTCGCAATGACGGAGAGTTTTATGAATACCGTACTCATTCGGGTCAAGGCGCTTTGCAATAGTGTCCGGCCAATCCGGTTCAAATTCCTTTTTGAAAGCCACTATTCAACCTGTCTTGACGCCGTTTGCTCATTGGCCAGTGACAGGGAATGAAGCGCTTCGCGTGCACTCGTCGCCACATTTTCTTCATTGTCGTTGGCCAGGGTGTTCAGGGTTTGGCTGATATGCGCTGCCTGTATCTGGGCTATGGCCAGATCGGTGAGGCCGGTAATGGCTTGAATACGGTTTTCGGCAACCGGATCCGAAAAGGCAATGGTTTCCAGGGGTGCCAGTGATGATGAAATCATACGACTGCCAATCTGCTTGATGGCAGAAAGGCGTTGCTGTGGGTCTGCGTCACCGGTTGCCTGTTGTAACAGGCTATCCAGGGATTCATTGTATTCTTCCTGGGGTATGCCCAGGCTGGTGAAGTTTTCTTCTGTTTGCACTTCCACAGATTCCTCAAATCCATTATCGGCAATCACATATTCTTCAAGGTGGCTATCTCCATGACCGGCTGCTTCACTGAGGCTGTTGATGGCTTCGCGGGCAAAATTGGCAATGACCTGGTTTTGCAGATGGGTAAGAGGGCTTAGTGCGGTAATCGCTTCCTGCTCGCGATTCAGCTCCAGTGCAAGCTTCCAGGCCTGCTCAATATGATGCTCAAGTTCGTGGTGAACACCGGATGAAAGATAATTAAGGTGTTCCTGAAGCGGATCACCGTTATCGATTTGCACCTGGGCATACGACTTGTCCTCATCGGCTGTTTTTTGTCTAGCCGCTTCCGGCGGGTTGTCAGGAAGCGATTGTGCAGGTGTGGATAGTGCCCTGGAATACTGCTTACGGAAATCAAAGGGGACAAAGCGTTCATCGGAGGCAAAGAGATCCCGTGGGCTGTGACTGACCACGACCCGGCCAAAGGGAGAAGGGGGGTGTAAGGGAGCCGGCTTCGCATCGACACTGGAATGGGATGAAAACAGGCTGGCATTCACTGGTTTGTTTTTCTGCAGATCATCGGTATTGCGGTTGACCAGAATGATGAGAAAAATCACCAGGGTGATCAGCATGGAATAGAAAATCACCGAAGACTCCCGGGAGCCTGCTTTTCCCGGCAGGATCGTTTCCTGTAGTGATTTCAGATAGTGGTAAATTTGCATGGTCCGCGCCTTTTCTGAACAGGTATTGATCGATGGCGAGAGGTGGCCACTGAAGTGGTTGCGACCCCTTCCGAAGGTCTCTTGTACGATTCAGTGAGGACAACAGTATGCCGTCTCCTGGCGCAATAACACAACGGCTTTGATGGCTGGGATGCTGTGCCCGGCTAGCCTTGCTTCAATTGCGCACTATTGAACAGCAGCAGAATACATGCCAGCGAAATGAAAATGCAATGAGGCTGCAGCCCAGCCATGAATATCCATGGTGGACGCGTCAAACTTCTATCAATCGAAGGCCTGGTTTCGTCGTCAATGTGCGACGTTGATGGCTCAATGGTATCGAGTATGCTCCTCTTGTACGCTTCGCGGCACGCGGGAAGTGGTCCATGCAAACTTTCCTGCTCGAATCCTGTGAAGGTATCTGCTTACTCTAGTGATAGTTACGTAGTGTGCAGGGTTGTGCAGGGTAGCATGCCGTGATGTTGCTCTCCTGTCGTAAATTGACGAATCTGCAAATCTGGTCCACTGGCGTGCAGGGCCGGGGATGGGGTTTGAGCCACGGACTTTACCCGGTCAATGTATATCATCGCACAATGCGCACTGTAAATTTTTATAAAAAAAATTCGAAAAATCTTACAGATTTCCTATGGCTGAAAAATGTGCTTCTGATTTAAGCGCCTGTAATACAGACACTTGATAGTTATTGGAATAATAATTGCCTTTTATTCACAAGTGGGAATGATGATAAGGAGTGCAATCGGGTGTGGTTTCTGTGCTCAATGCCTTCGGTTGTCTTGTTCGCCTGGTAACGAATGTGAGCAAAGCGCCTGTTCCGCTGACTTCAGGGAATGGTATTGATACCTAACGATAAGGATAATTCTACTATGTCCAAGCGAACTACTCGAACAAGACTGGCAACCCTGCTATCGGTAGTGGCACTGGCCCTTGGGTGGCAATCAGTGAATGCGGTGCCGGTGGCCATTGACCAGTGTATGACCAGTGGCTCCTGTCTATACGGTGGCGTCGCATTTGCAAACCAGATTCAAGGTAACGATTACTTCGTACATTCCTACTTTGATGTCAGTAGCACCTTACCGGAACAGCGTGTGCTGGTGGAATATCATCTGGGCTCCGCTTCCCGGGAAGAACAGGTAACCGTCGATCCCGTAACCCAGGAAGTATCTTCCAGTAACACGGGTATCAGCGGCGTGCTCTGGCTGGATGCCGCCTATCGCTATGATACCACCCAAGCTATGCATGCTTTTACCCTGCACTTTGATCAGGCGCTACCCCCGGGTGCGCCACAGGGTGTCTGGTACGATTCCTCAGCCTTGAATCCGGACACTCAGACATTGCACCTGACCACCGAGGGCCTTTTGCGTGGCTACGGGGAAAGTTTTATCTCATGTTGTGATCCTTTCAATACGGCGCCGTTTTCACCCTTCAGCATGGAGGCGGAAATCAATCCCAGTCTTTTCGGCGGTGATCAGAATCCTTCCGTCACCTGTCTTGCTGAGGGATGTTATTCCGGTGGCTTGCTGGGTCTACTGGGTATTGAATACCTGCTGCAGGGCAGTGAGGCGGTGATTTCCTACAAGGCTGTGGAAGACAATTCGCTACTCTATTTCGCCGCAGCGGGATATGAAGGCTATACCCATACCCGCTATGCCATGAATGCCATCCCCCTGCCGGCGTCATTGCTGCTGATGCTTTCCGGCATGATCAGCCTTGGCTTGAGCGCCAGAAAAGGCAGAAGGGTGGCCGCGTGACTTCATCGACAAGCGCCTTGGGTAAGACCAGGGAGAGCTTAGTATCGCCTGATTCGAGGCGTGGAATAACCGGTACTGGTTACCGCCTGTCGTAGAGCTATGGCTGGCGATATACTGTAATGATTCAGGAAAGCCTGATGGTGGCTTGCACATCCATGGACGATTGCATTTCCCATCGTTGAAATAAAACTACAGGGAGGTAGTTATGAAGAACAGGGCACGGGTGGTCTCGCTGATGCTTTCTGGCATGGCGTTGGTCTATGGTCCGGTATCGCAGGCGGCCACGGATGTGGATGCCAGCGCAGTTACGTTGAAAACCAGTTGTATGGAAAATGGCGTGCAAGTTGCCAACTGTTTTGAAGACTTGAATTCACTCAACAGCTGGATCTGGAATACCCGCAACCCAACACCTTCCGCCAGTTCACCGTTACTGGTTCAGATCGGCCCCGGCGTGTTTATCGGAAACTTCACCTGTAACAATCAAGGCTTCGTTACCCTTTCGGGCAGTGGGATGCGTAACACGGTACTCAGTGCCGCGTCTTCTCCCATCTCCACATTTCATTGTGACAACATGGTTTTCAAGGATATGACGCTGAAAAATACCGGTAACCTGTTTGGCGTCCGTAATCTTGGCGGATCCACCTTCTGGAGCAATATTGAAATCGAGGGTTTCGGTTATGCCTGGTTCGATTCACCCAGCAGTTGCCCTGGTACGGGTGTGCACTACTGGTTTAACAGCCGAATACTGGCTGCGAAATCGGCCGCCAATTCCGCTACCGCCTATTTTAATGGCTGCGATGAATCCTGGTTTTTCGGCTCTGAAATCACTGCACGGGGCACCGTAGGCTCTTCCACACCACTGGTGGCGGTAGGGGGCGAAGTGCATGTATATGGCTCTGTTATTCGTGCGGTGCCTGAAGCGGGGGCTGCGATGACCAAGGTCACTGCGGTCACCGCCACCAGTGGCGCTGAAATCCATATTCATGGCACAGGCATAGACACTATCAGTGATCAGGATATCACGGTGACAGCCTTGGATGCTTCCAATGGTGGTGTGATACATGCCAACCAATCTTCCTATGTGCTGAAAACCGGCAGTGGCGGCGAAGCGGTGCGCATCCGCAATACTGGCGGGAGGGTGATGGCGCCCTATCAATGGGAAAACGGCGCTGTGCCACCAGCCATCACTTCCGTTACCGGTGCCGATAGTGCCATCATCAGTGAAACTGCTGATGGACATCCCCATCTGGTGATCTATGACAGCAGCTGTGCCAGTGGCTGGTATGACAGCACCGCACGCGCATGCCAATAAAGGTCAGGAACGAATCCTCCTGTTTAACGCGGCAAGTGCTTGATACTATCCCAGGCGGCGAGTGCTGAACGGCGGGTTTCCTGTAAATCAACCATAGGCTGGGGGTAATCCTGCCCCAGTGCAATGCCGGCTTCCTGTAGCGTTTCCTGCGGTGCCTTCCAGGGTTGATGCAGGTACTGATTTGGAAGAGCGGCAATTTCCGGTATCCAGCGGCGCACATATTGGCCGTGTGGGTCATAACGCTCCCCCTGGCTTACCGGGTTGAATACCCGAAAATAGGGTGCCGCATCGATACCGCAGCCCGCGGTCCATTGCCAACCCATGGTGTTATTGGCCAGATCGGCATCCACCAGGGTATTCCAGAACCAGCGTGCCCCTTCCTGCCAGGGGATATGTAAATTTTTTACCAGGAAAGAGGCTACGATCATGCGTACCCGATTGTGCATGCTTCCGGTCTCCCACAGTTCTCGCATACCGGCGTCCACCATGGGGATACCGGTAAGGCCCTGTTGCCACTGTCGCAAGGCCTTGTCATAGCGTTTTCGCCAGGGGTAGGACTGGAATCGCTGATCCATGGGTTCCAGAGGAGTTCTGGGAAAGTGATAGAGCAAGTGTTGACTGAATTCGCGCCAGCCGAGTTGTCGTAAATAGGTTTCGCATGCCGCCAGGGTGCCAGGTGTATCGGCAACCGCCGCGTGTTGGCTGAGTTGATCCCAGATCTGGCGTGCGCTGATTTCCCCGAAGTGCAAATGAGCTGCCAGTCGTGAACTGCCATGGGCGGCCGGAAGATTGCGCAGATCC
>CBDUNQ010000084.1:0-7826 GCA_965368625.1 uncultured Gammaproteobacteria bacterium | reverse complement strand
GGCCCCGGAGCCCGGCAAGGCCGAGCAAGCCACTGCCAAACAGCCACAGGCTGGCGGGGATGGGAATGGCATTCGTATCGCTGAAGACAAGGTGCAGATCCTGTGTCTGGTTCTGCAGTAGATGGGCATAGAGTCCTGAGCCCGTAAGGTCTAGCCCGGCAATGGCATAATTGAGGTTTTGCTCACCAGTGATGTTGTCAGCAAATAGGAAGTCGAAGCGGTCGCCGTTTATGGCTGTGTAATTGCTGAAATCGAAGGTGATGAGGCTGCCCGTTTCGAAATGAACGGAACCGAAGATCTGCAGGATGTCGAAAGAGGATGTGCCGGCAATATCGATGACCAGTTCACCGGATAAGCGAAGATCCGTGTCGACAAAAGTCAGGGTGCCGTAGGTGGGTGCGATCTCGGGAGTCGCGCTGTAGATGGAATACCCATAACTGTCGACGGGATAGCGCAGGAGATACTCTCCAGGATTGATTTGTGACTGATTCTGAGCATGTACTTCATATAATGAGCTGATCTGCCCTGTACCTCTGAGCTGGCTGCCTTCCGCAAGCGTGATACGATTCTGTGACAGGGTGCCATTGACCACCAGTCGGCTTGTATCAATGCTTCCTGTGCTTTGGTTGTAGGCCTGCTGTAATAAAAGACTGCCATTTCCATTGAGGGAGCCCATGGCGTCAATGGTGATGGTCGATCCGAGGTTAGAGATGGTGCCGTTATTGTTGGCTGCACCACCTGCGTGAATATTCATACGGCTATCGTCATTGATTTGGATGCTGCCATTGTTGTTGAGGATTCCGCCATTGTATACAACAATGGAATTTTTACTGTTGTGTTGAGTGTAACTGGTGGAGCAATTCAGGCCGGTAGAATCACAGTTTACTGTGCGTTCATATACGGTAACCGTATTCGCTTCCAGGTTACCTTCATTGTGAACGGTGCCGCTAACCCTTACTCCATGATGCAGGGATCCGTGATTATTGATTGTTGATCCAGCAAGACTGTTTAGTTGTCCGATATTTCCCCAATTGTTGATAGTGCTGCCAGCGAGTGCCCGTACGAACTGTGCATGGGAATTATCCCTGTAAATGGCGCTATGAATATTGATGTCGCCATGATTATCCACCACGCTGTTGGTGTTCAGCCATTTGATGCTTCCATAATTGGTCACCCTGGCTGCCGGGGAGTAGCTGTCAACCGACTTCATGTAGCCATCATTGGCCAGATGACCAAAATTAGTAATATTATCCTCTACTCTTGCCCCCAGCCGGTTGAGGAATGTACCGTTATTGGTAAATCCCCCGAAAATGGAACCTGCATAGGTATGCGCAATGATGCCGCGGTTATCTACTGTCCCATTATTGGTGAAGTTCCCGATAAAAGTATCCGAGCATAATTCGCCACACAGTCTGGGGAAATCAGCGCGGGTGCGTCGTATGCGGGAATTAATGAAAATCGCGCCGGCTTCGTTAATCAGCAGGCCACCACTCTCGTTGGTGAATTCTTCTTCATTGACGAGCCGGCCATGGTTGGTGATGGTGCCAGCGTTTTGAATGATCCCGTAATTGGCTAAAACGCCACTGGCTTCATTGGTGATATGGCTACCCAGGGCATTGGTGATGGTGCCCAGGTTTCGTATGCCCTGTTGTACTTCCCAGTCGCAATGGAAGTCACTGAGTGGTTTGTTGTCATGATAGCCATGAAGGCCATCGGCGGTTTGCAACATGGTTTGTGAGCAATCGGATTCCAGTGATAAGGAACCGGCAAGGTTGTTCAATGTGCCGCTATTGTGGAATTGTCCCTGGTTTTCCAGGAGCCCGGTAGTGTCATTGGTGAAGGTGCTGCCTGCCTGGTTATTGAATTGACCATTATTGACCATTCCACTTGCCGTATCCCATGCACAATTGTCATATTGATACGTGTAATAGGTTCCGCCATAAGAGCCATACATCAAGAAACGTTTTGCCTCGCAGCGTTGTGTAACGACACGGGTACCGCCGAGGTTATTCAGGGTTCCGGTGTTATGCAATGTGCCATCATTAATGAGCAGGCCACCGCTGGTATTGGTCAGTGTTCCATTGAGTTGATTGTTTAATGTGCCGCTATTCAGTAGTTGATTTCCTGACACTACGCCATAGCTGCCATGGGTGCCTGCCACTTCCGTGTAGCCACCGGCGCTATTGGTGAGGGATCCACTGTTTTGTATAGTGGCGCCGGCAAGGTTGCTGAGATTACCGGTGGTCTGGGTAGTGAGACTTCCCAGATTATCAAGTTGGGCACCGGTCAGGTTGCTCAGGCTGCCGCTGGTGATGTTGACGGTGCCGGTGTTTTCGATGGTGCAGGTACCGGCATTGCTGTCATCAAGGGTTATTTCCGTGGCGCTGGTGACGGGGCATTCCAGTGCCTGGGCAGCAGGCGCCTGTAGCAGGCTGGCACTCCCGCCCAGGGAAAGCGCAATGCGCAGGGCCAGGCTGAGATGTGAGAGAAAATGTTCTTTGGCGCCTTCCAGTGGCGTAACCATAGCATGGTTCATGATGAACTCCCTTTCTGGCGCCATCACTGCGCCTTATGTTTATTGTTACTGGCCAGCCTATGCGGGAATGGACAGGGATGCAAGCCATGCGAATGTGTAATATGTTGTAGGAGAATTCCACAGTGATGTAATCACTGTGGGCAATGGCCAATAAATGAATGATTTTTGGGAGATCGTTAAAGCAAGTGCCAGGTAATGATTACATGATTACCCGCCTATGCCGCAATCCTGCTCCCCATAAGCCCAGCAAGCCACTTCCAAACAGCCACAGGCTGGCGGGAAGTGGGATTACCGCGGATTCAGAGAACAGCAGGCGCAGATCCTCTCCGGGCATGAATTGCAGGTGTGGAAACAGATTCAGGGCGTTGGTATCCAGGCCGAGGATGGCGTATTGCAGGTTTTCTTCACCGGTCACCTGCTCGGCGGTTACAAAGGTGAAGGCATCGCCGGCGCTGGGGGTGTAGTTATGAAAATCAAACACTACCTGGCTGCCCACTTCAAAATGAATGGTGCCAAAGATGGCAAGGGTATCGTAGGTGGATAGACCGGCAACGTCGATCACCAGTTCACCGGACAGGCGAAGGTCGGTGTCGATAAAGCTCAGGGTGCCATAGGTGGGTAGTTGCGGCGCCCTGGAGTCATAGGGTGAGAAGGAATAGTAACCGTATGGATCGTAAAACCGCTGAATCGACAACACTCCGGGATTGATTGTTGTCTGCTGCTGCGCGTGTATTTCATAGGGTGAAGTAATTCGGCCCGTACCCATCAGTAGGCTGCGGTCCGCAAGGGTGATGCGGTTTTGTGAAAGGCTGCCATTCACCTCCAGGCGGCTTTCATCGATGCTTTGCCGGCTTGGATTGTAGGCATCCTGGAGTGTAAGGTGGCCACTTCCGAGTAGAGTGCCCCCCGAGTCTATGCGAATCGTCGACCCGAGATTTGAGATGGAGTTGTAATTGTTTACCACCCCGGTTTGCCTGATAAGCATCTCGCTGTTATCGGCAATATAAATGTTGTTGTGGTTATTTAAAGTGCCGTTGTTACTTACGGAAATGCGTTGCGCAGCGTTGTAAGAATAAGTTGATCTCCAGCATGCTGGGGGGTTGTTATAGCATCGCAATAAGCTTTTAAACTCGGTTGCGCTGTCCGAATTTATCACGCCATGATTCTGTAGAGTGCCTCCCTGGATATAAGCACCACGGCTCAGAGTACCATGGTTATACACGATAGATCCGGCATCCGCTTTCAACCTTCCAATATTTCCCCAATTGTTTATGGTGCTGCCTGTGCGTGCCTCTACGAATCGGGTGTGTTCGTTGTTCTCGTAAACCCCGAAATGAATATTGATATCGGCATAGTTGTTTACCAGGCCCTGGGACTTCAGCCTCATGATGCTTCCGTGATTGCTGATGATTGAAGTCGTGGAGTAGCCGCTGTTGATGGATTTGATATAGCCTTCATTGGTCAATGAGCCATTGTTCGTGATGGTATCTTCTATGCGGCCGCCTGTTCGGTTGATGAGTGTATTGTTGTTGGTAAATGCGGCTACGCCCGTGTAGGCGATTGTGCCACGATTGTCCAGCGTGCCATCGTTGATGAAATTGCCTGTGAAATTCCTCGAGTGCAGTGTTCCTGTTGAGTCTGCGATGCGCCGTACTCGGGAATTCAGAAATAGGGAGCCGGCTTCATTGATCAGCAGGCCGCCATTTTCATTGGTGAAATCCCCCTCATTCACCAGTCTGCCATGATTGGTGATGGTGCCTGCATTCTGAAGGGTGGCGTAATTGGCCAGTACGCCATTGGCTTCATTGGTGATCTGGCTGCCCAGACTATTGCTGATGGTGCCCAGGTTGCGGATCCCTTGTTGTACTTCCCAGTCACAATGAAATTCCCGGGTTGGATCAACGCTTTCGTGAAAGCCATGAAGGCCATCAGGAGTCAACAGCATGGCCTGGGAACAGTCTGATTCCAGTGAAAGGGTTCCGCCCTGATTGGTGAGCGTTCCATTGTTATGAAATTGGCCAACATTTTCCAGAAGCCCGGTGGCCTGATTACTGAAAGTGCTGCCCGATTGGTTGTAGAGCTGGCCATGATTGACGATTCCGCTTGCGGTTTCCCATGCACTGGCGTCGTATCGAGTGTCGAAATAGGGGTCACCCCAGTAGTCAATAATACCGTTAAAGCTGAATCCTCGGGCGCGTTGGGTGACCACGCGGTTTCCACCCTGGTTGTTCAGGGTTCCTGAATTATGCAGTGTGCCATCGTTGATGAACAAACCGCCATCGCTGTTGGTCAATGTCGCGCTGCTCTGGTTGGTCAGGGTTCCCGAATTCAGCAAACGGTTCCCCGATAACACGCCATAGCTGCCATGGGTGCCTGCCACTACCGTGTAGCCACCGGAATGGTTGGTGAGGGTCCCCAGGTTATCCATGCCGGCTCCTACTTGATTAAGCAGGTTACCGGTAGGCTGGGTGTTCAGACTACCGAGGTTGTCGAGTTGGGCACCACTGAGGTTGCTCAGGGTGCCGGTGGTGATGTTCACACTGCCCGTGCTTTCGATGGTGCAGGTACCGGCATTGCTGTCATCGGCCGTGATTTCCGTGGCGCTGGTGACGGGACATTCCAGGGCCTGGATAGCCGGTGCGCTCAGCAGAGTGGAGCCTGCTCCCAAATAGAGAATCAGGCGCAATGCCTTGCGTAAAGGGCTAAGGGGGAAGAAACATTCCAGATCCGTGGGATCCTTCAAGGGTTCCAGTGTACAGTCCATGTTCACTCCCTACGGCGTACTTTTGCACGCTTTGATTATTATGTGTCACTGGCAGTCTATGACGTTTTACTCTTTGATTTCAAATTTCCTGTATTGGCTGGGCACTGGCGATTTATCTGGCCGACTTGTGTGAATAGCAGTAAGCGGTTGCAAAATAGATAGTTAGGGAATCTCTCTTTGATTGGTGCTTGCGAGGATGCCTTGATTCGTAGGGTGAGGCACTTCACTATTTCACGTCATACCGGTGAATGCCGGTATCTCCATGTTGAGGCAGTGCATTCAGGAGATTTCGGCCTGCGCCGGAATGACGGTGTTTATTTTTGGTCAAGGCACCCCGCAATGACGTGGATTTTTTTATGAATACCTTACTTATTCGGATCAGGCGGCTTCCTGATCTCTTTGGGGTTGGCCCAGGGATTCCGCCAGGCGGTGCATTTCCCCCGTCTCCCCGATAAAGCGTGCCGAAAGATTCGGGTAGGCACTGATGATGGATACCAGTACCGAGGCGGCATAGGGTACGGCCTGTAATATCAGCATGATGCACCATACCAGCAGGTCCAGGCTTTCCGTACCCAGCTCGGTGATGATACCAAAGGCCGCCAGACCCAGAGCGGTCATTAGCAGGGCTTCTTCGCGGGCGGCTTGCAGGGCCTTTACCAGGGCTTGAGCACTGGCTTGTTTTGGCGTGCGGATAAAGGGCAGGCCCTTGGTGACCAGTCCGCTGAGCATGGCGCTGCCAATGGTATGGGTAAGGGACAGCCCGGCCACGGCGGCTGCCAGGGTTTGCATCGTGGTGGCACCCACCCGGGTCTGGTAGAGGTACACCAGCTTGGCAATTTTGAACACGAAAAATGCCAGGGGCAAAATGGCAAACATCAGCAGGGGTGGATACACCTTTTCCGGTGCAATGAGCATGGCACAGCTCCAGCACAGGGCGGCGAAGTTGAAAATGAGATTGATGCCATCGGCGAGCCAGGGCAGCCAGCCCGCCAGGAAGTGATAGCGCTGACCCAGGGTCAGTTTGCTGTTGCGGTCGGTCATCAGCGTGCCGGTATGGCGCCGCAGAATCTGTACCGCCCCATAGGCCCAGCGGTAGCGTTGCTTCTTGTAATCGATGAAGGTATCGGGCATCAGGCCGCGGCCATAACTTTTTGGCACATAGACGGCCTTCAAGCCCTTGGCAAAGATACGCAGGCCCAGTTCGGCGTCTTCGGTGATGCACCAGGGGGACCAGCCAAAGATCTTTTCCAGCACATTACGACGCACCATGGTCATGGTGCCATGCTGGATGATGGCGTTGCGTTCATTGCGGGTGACCATGCCGATAAAAAAGAAGCCCTGGTATTCGGCATAGGCCATGGCCTTGAAGGCATTTTCCTGGGCATCGCGGTAATCCTGCGGTGCCTGCACAATGGCGATTTCCGGGTCGAGGAATTGCGGGGCGAGGTCGCGCAGCCACTGGGGGCTGACCTGGTAGTCGCTGTCGATCACGGCCACCACTTCGGCCTTGGGGTCGGTTTTTTTCAGGGCAAAATTCAGGGCGCCCGCCTTGAAACCGGAAAGCGGGGCTTCATGGAAAAAGCGAAAGCGTTTGCCAAGCCGTTTGCAATGGGCGCGCACCGGCTTCCATACCGCGGGGTCCTGGGTATTGTTGTCGATGACGATGACTTCGAAATGGGGGTAATCCAGTTCTGCCAAAGCATCCAGGGTTGCGATCATCATGTCCGGGGGTTCGTTATAGGCGGGTACATGCACGGAGACCATGGGTAATTGATGATCTGCTGTGTTTATTCTGGCCAGGGTGCGCCGTGGCTTGTGCAGGGAAAGGGCTTCCGCCCATTCGTGGGCTTCGGCCAGCAACACCACGATGACGCCGATCATTCCCAGGATCAGCAAAATTCCCACCACGATGGAAGACAGGGTCAGGTATTGGTGGCTGTAGTCATAGATGATCCACACCGCTGCCGTGGCTGCGGCATAGGCGATCACGGCCAGCAGGCCGCGGCTACTCTTGCGCATATGACGGCTGTCGATGAGCAGCAGCATGAAGGTGATCAACGCCACGCACACGGAAATGCCCGCCAATACCGGCCAGTCGGGTATGCGTACAATGGGCTCGGTGAAGGTGAATTTGGGCTTGCGCTCGAAGTCGTATACGCCCCAGTAGGCACCCACGGAGCCTTCCGCCTGCTGTTTCCAGGGCTGGTCAAAGGCTTCCATGATGTAATAGATGTAATCCTCTTTTTCCGCATGGGCCAGGAAGCGGCGCAGAAAGGTGGCTTCATTGGCGACACTGGCCACGGCGGATTTAATGGTGCGGCCATTGCTGGGCCAGCCCACTTCAGTGATGACAATGGGTTTGCCAGGATAGGTTTCCTTCAACAGATTCATGCGGTTGATGATGAAGGGCAGGGTGTCATCCACATGCAGGCCTTCCCAGAAGGGCAGAATGTGTACTGCGATATAATCGACGTTTTCCGCCAGTTCGGGATACTTGAGCCAGATATGGGTGGGTTCGGCGGTGCT
>CBDUNQ010000083.1:0-7833 GCA_965368625.1 uncultured Gammaproteobacteria bacterium | reverse complement strand
AGTGCCAGCTGCGGCAGACCGTTTGCCTGTGCCAGTATGGATACACCCGCCTGTTGCAGGATCTGGTTACGGGTCATCGAAGCGGTTTCAGAGGCGAAGTCCGCATCCATGATCCGGCTGCGTGCAGCACTCAGGTTTTCTGAAGTGGTCTGCAGGTTGGAGATGGTGGATTCCACGCGGTTCTGGATGGCACCCAGATCAGCACGCGTACCCTGAATGGTGTCCAGTGCGGCATCCAAACGGAAGATTGCGGTATTGGCACCGTCAACGGTTGAGATATCCACGGTATCCAGGCCGGAAGAGTCCAGACCGATGGTGGTACCGGAATAACCCAGGGTAGCTACCGTGCCGCCCAGCGTGATGGTTTCAGAAGCCGTCAGGGTAACCGTACCCTTCACTGCGGTGCCACTGGTAATGTCGGCATCGGCAGCAATACCATCGGTGCCCACTACGAAGCCGGTACCGGATTCCGTTACGGTGATATCCCGGCCATCGGCAGCAGTCAGCGTCAGGTCACCACCGTTCAGGGAAGCCACCACGCCGGTGTCATCGGTGAAGGAGTTGATCTGGTCACGCAGGGCTTCATTGGTCAGTGCAGTGGATACATCCAGACCGGTATAGATGGCCTGATTGTTGATGGTCAGCGTGTAGGTATCACTGGCATTACCACCAATGGCTGCTACTGTGGACGTTACCTCGGTGTTGGCAGTAGCGGTCAGACCGGGTACCGCGGCATCATTGATGGCAGCTACTTTCGCATAGGCGCTGCTGGCGCTACGGCCATCGGCCGGCGTGGAAGAAGCAAAGCTGGCACTGGAGGAAATCGCCTGGGTGGAACCACTACCTACTTTCAGGGTGATGTCCGTGGAGTTGGCGGTGCTTACAGCGGTACCTTCCAATTGAGCGATACGGCCCAGTGCGTTGGTCTTTACACTGCCCACGGAAACACTGATGGTCTGGTTGGCATTGGCACCCACCTGGAATTGCTGGGCACTGAAAGAACCATTGAGCAGCTTCAATCCGTTGAATTCCGTGGTGCTGGCGATGCGGTCCAGCTCGGACTTGAGCTGATTAACTTCCGAGTTCAGCGCATCACGGTCAGACTGACTGTTGGTAGCGTTGGCAGACTGTACGGACAGTTCGCGAATACGCTGTACGATGTTGCTCGCTTCGCTGATGGCACCTTCTGCGGTCTGTGCCAGAGAAATGGCATCGTTGGCGTTACGGGCAGCCTGGTTCAGACCACGGATCTGGGTGGTCATGCGTTCTGCAATACCGAGGCCGGCTGCGTCATCCTTGGCGCCGTTGATGCGCAGGCCGGAAGACAGGCGCTGCAGGGAAGTACTCATATCACTTTGAGACTTGTTCAGGTTGCGCTGCGCATTCAGCGAAGCAATGTTGGAATTGACGACTAGAGCCATGATTTCTTCTCCTACTCCAGCGGACCGAAGGTCTTACGCCGAAGATCAGATTAATGTTTAGCGGATATACTTCGCAGATTGGAAATATTCACCGCTCCCGACTTGTGTATCGGTCCCGGGCGGCAAACCTTTACCCTGATTTCACTTTTTTGCCGCCCTCCCGGCAAGCCTTGCCGCAGCCTCTATGCATGAACACAACTAACTGTAAATTATGGTTATTATATGATTTCCTCTCGGGTAATCCTGCACCTTCCTCGCCTTCAAGACACTTTTTATTGACATTTTTTTGTCACATAAATGCACTATTGATTCGGGCTGGAGACGGTATTGAAACGGGCACCAAAGCAGTGCGAATGATATGTAAAGAGGATCGACAATCAGAACAGTACAGAGAATTGTGCGCTACAGATCAGTTCAGTAGCGTTATTGCTCTTTTGATATAGCGGAACATCACAATAGATGGTCTGTAGCGGCAATGCTATCGAATATAATCGAACAGGCTCAAACCCTGTACCCGCACAAAGGCGGCCTGGGCCGCTTCCAGGCCGGCCAGCTTTTGTTGCAGTTGGCTGACCGCCTCGGCCAGATCCAGGTCTTCCACGGAAGACAGAGTGCGTGACAGATTCAGGGAAAAGTCTTCATTGATGTTTTCCTGACTTTCCGCCGCATTGAGGCGTGCACCCACACCGGCACGGGTTTCGAGAATACTGTCTTCCACCCGCAGCAGATCGATCAGCACGCGGTTAACCTCATTGTGCAGGGCTGCACGTTGATCGGGACCCAATGCTCCGGATTCCATGGCAACGGCGAGATTCTGCACGGTTTCGAACAGGTTTTGCTTTACGCTGGGGGAAACCGTGAATTCATCGTTGTGTTGCGGTTCACCGATAATATTGGTTTCAATGCCATTAAAGGTGATGACCGCTCCTTCCACATAGGCACCGGTCGCCTCCACATTGTTGGCGCTATCCAATACCGTAAAGGTATCGGCCGGAGCCCCCGGGGTTGCGCTGGCATTGGTCAATACAATCCGGTAGCTGTCACCATCCCAGGCGGCCGGGTTGGTTACCGTACCCTGATCGATAATGCCAGTGCCCGTATTGGCCGTATTATAATCCACCTGGAAGGTCCCGTTTCCGGTGGGAATATCCATAAAAATGGCCGAACCGGAATCCCGATCCGCCACTTGACGGGTGGGGCTTACCTGAAGAAAACGTTGTCCCTGATCACCGTGATACAGGTAGCTGCCATCCACTTGGGCACTGAATGGCTTGGTGTTACTGCGAAAACCGGAAAACAGGTATTCGCCATTGGCATCGCGGGTATTGGCCAGGGCCAGCATATCATCCAGGCGTTGCCGTACCTCAACGGCGATACTCCCCCGGTCGGCCGCCGTCAATGTGTCATTATTCCCCTGTACTGCAAGTTCACGCACCCGCTGCAATACATCTCCCAGACTATTCAGGGTGGTATCTTCCTGGGAGAGCCGTTGCCGTACCATATTGATGTTTTCCTGGTACTGGGTGGTGGTTTCGATGGCTTGGCGCAAATCAAGGATGCGCACCGCACCCGCCGGATCTTCCGAGGGATTCTCGATACGCTTGCCGCTGGCAATCTGTGTCTGCAGGCGCGTGAGATCATTCTGCTGATCGAGAACCGATTTAATGCCCATTTGAAACAGTTGTGCCGTGGAGATACGCATCACTAACCTCGTACTGCACCTATCAGGGTTTGAAACAATTCATTGGCGGTATTAATCACTTGAGCGGCCGCCTGGTACGCTTGCTGAAATCGAATCAATGCCGCCGCCTCTTCATCCAGGTTGACGCCGGACATGGATTCCCGCGCGGCAATGGATTGGTCATACAAGACCTGCTGGGCATCACGGGTGATACTGGCTTGCTGTGCCCGGGAACCCACACTGGAAACCATGCGGCCATAAAGGTCCAGATAGGTGGAATTGCCATTATCCATGGTATTGACGTTTTGCAGTGCAGCCAGTTGCAGCATATTGCGGTTATCGCCTACACCCGCGATATTGCGCTCTACGGTGAATTGATCGCCCACTCCAGGCACACCGGCAATATCCAGGGCAATGCCATTGAAGGCAATGGGTGTTCCTGCACTATAGGTGCCGCTGGCTACGGTGGTGCCGCCGCTATTGACCACGCTATAGCTGTTGGCCGCACCCCAGGTGACCGTATAGGTATCCGGCACATAGGTAGTGGCATCGGTCAACTGCACGGCACTTACTTTCCCGGAACCGGTATTATTCAGATCGGCGGCACCACGTACCGGAGAGGCGGCTGCAATGGATCGCGGATCCACGGTACCCATTTTCAGATTGCGTGCACCCTGAAAGCTGGGGCGCACCAGAAAGCTGTCTCCGGTGAGGGGTGGGGAAGAAAAGCTGATCTGCACTCCATCCACGGTGAAGGTATTGGTGGAAAACAGGCTCACCTGCTTATCGGAAAGCCGCGTCACTTCGTATTGCCCGCCACTCAGGGCACGCACTTCATAATTACTGCTGGTGAGCTGATTCACGTCGACAAAACTGGCGCTCATGACACCAAAACCCGCCACACTGTTGCCCACATCATCCAGCACATCGGGTCTCAGGCTGCCGGTATTCAGAGCCTGAAAGAAGTCGCCGCCCGGGTTGCCATCCAGATCCTGTCCCAGACGGTTCTGGGCATTGAAGCTGCCGGCCATGCCAATGGCGATACGCCCCAGTTCACTCCGGGTGGGATAGAGAATCTTATTGAGAAAATCCAGGGCACCACCAATGCTGCCCCCCTGCATCTGTTCCGTGATCAATACCGGAGTGGAACCATCAGAGATGGTGATATCCTTGACCGCCGGATCAAAGGCATTATTCACTGCCGCCAGGGTCCGGGCATCATTACCGATGACCAATGCCTGGCCGGTACCGATGAATACATTCATCGCCCCATTGCTTTCATTGATCACCGATACATTGATTTTTTCCGCCAATTCACGAATCAATTGATCGCGCTTATCGAGCAAGTCATTGGGGGGCGTATTGGTGCCACTGAAGGCGGTACTGATCTGCCGGTTCAACTGTGCAATGCCATCGGCAATGCTATTTACCTGCACCAGGGAAGTCGCCACCATGGAATTGGTCTGCCGCTCCATGGTGGTCAATTCCTTGTCCATGGCATTGAGCCGGTCCACCAGAATTTCACCCTGAAACAGCATGACCTGACGTGCCGGAATGGAGGTGGGATCGTCCGCCACTTCCTGGGCGGCATTGAAAAAGCCCTGCAGGGAAGGCATCAAACCCACATCGGCATTGGCCAGCAATTGATCCACCCGGGAAGTCAATTCCTCGAACAGGGCCGTTTGACTGAGGTTGGTACTGTTATCCAGAATCTGGGTATTGAGAAATTCATCCACCACCCGCCGAACGCCATTGATGTCCACCCCGTTACCGGTATAGCCGTAGCCGGTGAAATTAGGCGGCCGCGTCACCAAATCCACGCGCTGGCGCGAATAGCCTTCGGTATTTACATTGGTGATATTGTGGGAGGTGGTATCCAGCTCACGCTTGAATGCCTGCAGACCGGAAACGCCAATACCCAGTAAATCAGACATGGGTCATGCTCCTGGCCTGGGACAGAATATCGCCTCTCATGATGGCATTGATCTTGTCTGCATACTCCGGGTCCGTGGCATAACCGGCTTCCTGCAATTCACGCACATACCGGGCACCATCGGCGGCCTGCTCCAGCGCTCGCCCATAGCGGGGATTCTGCTGAATGAAATTCACATAATCATTGAAGCTCTGCTCCAGTGAATCATAACTGCGAAAGGCAGCCCGTTCCCGCTGCATATGGCCATCGCGGAACTCCATGGTACGGGAATACACGCGCTCTCCATCCCAGTGTTTGTCTGCTTTGATTCCAAACAGATTGTGGCTGGATTCACCGTCAGGATGACGCATGACGGAACGCCCCCAGCCGGTTTCCAGTGCGGACTGGGCAATGAGCACTTCCGGACGGGTACCCAGCTGTTGTGCCGCACGCTGGGCATGGGGCCAGAGATCCTGCACGAATTCCTGTGGGCTTTGCGGGCGCCAGGCATCACTCTTTGCTTGCCCGGTACGTAACTCCGGGAGTTGTCCTCCACTCTGTATGGCAGGCGTGGACAGCTGCAGACGGGTGCGATCCAGGGTCAGCTGTCGCGGTCCATCCTGCGGTAGCGGTTCGGCGCGTCCCAATTGCCGCACCAGGCTGTCCGCAAGCCCCAGCCCCTTGCCTTTGCTCAATTCGATGCCCAGTTGCTGATCGTACATGCCCTGAAACATCTTGGTCTGCTCGTTATCCATGATGCCTTCACCGGTACTGGCTTCCCGCATACTCTTGAGCATCATTTGCAGGAACAGGGCTTCCACCTGCTGCGCCGCTTCGCGCAAGGCCTGAGGGGATTCCTGGCGGGCCTGGGCACGCAACCGGGCCAGACCCTGGAAGTCGGTATATACATCGGCATGGTTGCTGGCGGATACGGTCATGGTTTGTCTGCACCCCTACAATACAATCAGCTCGGCACGCAGGGAGCCGGCACTTTTCAGGGCTTCCAGTATGGCCACCAGGTCACTGGGACCCGCGCCAACCCGGTTCACGCCATCGACAATGTCCTGCAGGGTTACGCCGGTGCGCAGCATGAACATGCGGGCATCTTCCTGGGTGACTTCCACATTGCTGCTGGGCACCACCGCGGTTTGCCCTTCCGAAAAGGGAGCCGGCTGACTGACGCCAACGGCTTCGGATATGGTCACCGTCAATGCGCCATGGGAAATGGCGGCCGGCAACAGTTTCACATGGGCACCAATCACTACCGTGCCGGTGCGCGAATTGACGATGACCCTTGCCGGGGCTTCGGCGGGCTCCACTTCCAGATTTTCCAGTACGGAGATATAGGCGACCCGCTGATTGGCATCCCGCGGGGCCGTCACCCGCACCGAGGTGGCATCCATGGCATGAGCTGTACCAGGACCAATGGCATCATCGATACCGGCTGCCAATCGCGTAGCGGTAGTGAAATCCGCGGTGTTCAAGTTCAATACGAGGAAATCCTGATCCATGAGCCCGGTGGGCACACTGCGTTCCACGGTGGCGCCATCGGGAATACGTCCCACACTGGGAATATTCACCGTCACCCGCGAGCCATCGCTGCCTTCCGCGGAAAGTCCACTCACCAGCAAGCTGCCCTGGGCAACGGCATACACCTTGCCATCGGCCCCCCGCATGGGTGCCATCAACAAGGTACCACCCCGCAGGCTCTTGGCATTACCAATAGAAGATACCGTGATATCCAGGCGCTGGCCGGGCTTGGCAAAGGGCGGCAAATCGGCGGAAATGGAAACCGCCGCCACATTCTTTAATTGTGGATTCACATTGGGAGGTACGGTAATACCGAATTGATTGAGCATGTTTTTCATACTCTGTACGGTAAAGGGTGTCTGGCTGGTCTGGTCACCACTGCCATCCAGCCCCACCACCAGGCCATAGCCCACCAACTGGTTACTGCGCACCCCGGCAACTTTTGCCAGGTCCTTGACACGTTCTGCCGCTACCGGCAAGGCCAGCAGCCATCCCATTATGAAGAAAACGGTGATTTTCCCTGCAATTTTCATGATTTCAGCTTCTCTGAGTTACCTTGCCGGAAAATACATGCATTAAAAGGGCCAGATTGCACTGGCGAAGAAACGACCCAGCCAACCCTGACGCTGACTATCGGCCACCGCCCCTTCCCCGCTGTAGGTAATACGCGCATCGGCCACCAGGGTGGAGACAATGGTGTTGTCCGGTGAAATATCCTGCGGACGGATGATCCCTGAGATCTGTATGAATTCTTCCCCCTGATTCAGGGTCAGCCATTTTTCCCCACGTACCACCAGGTTGCCATTGGGTAATACATCGGAAATGGTCACGGTGATATTGCCGGACAGGCTGTTACTCTGACTGGCATCCCCTTCCCCGGTGAATTCATGGGTGGATTCGACACTGTTGGAAAGGTTGTAAGGACTGAAACGCGGCGTCACCCCCATGATGCTGGGGCTGGGCATGGCGATATCCGTTTCCTTGCTGGTTTCCGTCTTGGCGGATTTACTGGCCTGGGTACGCTCCTGCAGGACAATGGTCAATACATCGCCCATGCGGCGCGCCTTCATGTCTTCGAACAGGCGCACTTCGTATCCCGCCTGATAAATAGAGCCATTACTGATGGCCGGAGGCTGGCTGATCACCGGCTGGGTAGGCCGGTAACTGGGCCGCTGCTGCGGGGCGGTGGCACAGCCCGTTACCAGACCGTATAAGATGACCAACAGCAGGCTAAGGGTTCTGGAATACATCATGGCGGCGGGGCCAGGGCCGGTGAAACAGGTCGACAT